>NZ_JAVRCL010000058.1:0-55363 GCF_034530775.1 Nostoc sp. DedSLP04
TTTTTATTTCTGTATCATTTTTCCATAACTTTTGTTTTAAGGACATGTCTTTTGGTTTCCCAGGAAATGGCAAGCATTGTTTGGAGGATAGCTGCTTTGTGAGGATGGTCTTGGATTCCTCCCAGAACTTGAGGGGCAAATACCCGGAAAAATTTTCCTTCTTCATCCAGTTGGACAACTATTAGGAAATCTTCTAGATTATCAGCCTCTACACCTGTTATAATTCGGTCTTCTTCATCATCAAAACGGTAGTCCCAACCAAGGTTGTCTAAATAGTTGGCAATCTGTTTGAGGTTAGCTCCCATAAAAGCCTCATAAGGAACGTGGAGCAGTTGTTACCAGACCTAGTTTAACCTGCTAGAGGTATTTGTTTGGGTTGGTGTGGATACTTCTAATCCCATAGAAGTATGCAATTAAGGTATTGGGCATGGGTTATGGGGCATGGTGCATTGAAGATGAGAAAAATAGATGATCGGTCGGCGCTATGAATGATATTTTTTGAATGACTCTTGCTCATTATTTAAGAAGCAATAATTACTCTTTTTCAAATCCTAGCCAGTGAAGTATATAGCACTAATTTGCGGAAATTTTAATATTATTTTCTAGTTTGAATGAATACTTTGTTATATCAAGTATGGTGGCAGTATTTGTAATCAAACTTGAAAACTGAAGGCAAGTTTAAATAATTTATATATAGCATCTGATGCTTTTGAGAATATACGTAAAGACTTCAAGTACTGCTTTTAAAAGCGAATAAATATAGCACAGAAGCTGATACAACTTTATATTACAAGCAACAATTTTTTCACAGAATAATTGTAGTGAAGAATACATTTTTGAGCGTCGAGTACCAATGAAATTTATGCGTAAATCAGCACTAATTCTAGCGATCGCACCTCTAATTTTTGTTATAAATTTTCTAAACCCTCTGCGCTACTTTGCGCCTCTTTGCGTTTATATATTTATAAATAATTGAAACTTGTAAAATATCAAAAAAAATGGAATTGCGACATCTGCGCTACTTTATTACTGTAGCTGAAGAACTGCACTTCAGTAGAGCCGCCGAGCGACTGCACATCGCTCAACCGCCCTTAAGTCAGCAAATTCAGCAATTAGAGGCGCAATTGGGGGTAGAACTGTTTCATCGCAAAACCAAACGACAGGTGCAGCTAACAGAAGCAGGGGAAGTTTTTTTGCAAGAGTCTTATCAACTTTTAGCTCAACTCCAAAAAGCAATTGAGCTAACCCAAAAAACGGGAAGAGGTGAAAAGGGACAATTACGAATTGGGTTTACCAGTTTGGTAACTTACGATTTGCTTCCTGTGATTTTGCGGCGGTTTAGAGAACAGTTTCCAGAAGTAGAGTTGGTATTGCAGGAATTAACCACAACTCAGCAAGAGCAAGCGCTACAGAATCGGCACATCCATGTAGGTTTTGCCCATCCACCTTTAGAAGACAACACACTCAATCAAGAATGCATTCAGCAAGAAGCTTTAATTGTCGCTATGTTGCAAACTCATTCTTTAGCTGAACAAGAAAAGATTTCAGTGCGATCGCTAGTAAACGAAAACTTTATCATGTTCCCTCGCCATTTGGGGCCCGGACTTTACGATCAAATCGTAAGTCTTTGTCAGCAAGGAGACTTCAGCCCAAAAGTGACTCAAGAAGCGATTCAGATGCAGACGATTTTCGGATTGGTTTCAGCGGGAATGGGGATTGCGATCGCACCGTCTTCATTGCAAAATCTTCAGAGAACTGGTGTAGTTTATCGTACTCTAGAGGAGAAAACACCATTAGTAGAAACGGCTATAGTGTGGCGGGAAGAAGATATGACACCTGTACTAAGGGAATTTTTACAAGTTGTCAGAAGTATCTACGGTTACAAGAGCGATCGCTTTTTATCAGATTTAGGGAGGGTTAACTAGCACCATAGTGATTGGGGGATAGTGGGATAAGCCTAAGCAGATGTTTAGTTCTTTTTATACTAAAAATAATGAATTTTCACTTAAGTCCAACGTTGACTGATACGTTCTCGTAATTTTCTTTGACTATCATAAGTTTGTTTTTGAGGTAAAGACATATATAGACTATCTTGTTGCAAGCAATATTCAACAAATAATTTAATAATAACTAGCCAATCTTGTCTAGTTCTTTTCTTTTTCAGAAAATCACGCACACGTACAAGATAACTTTGACTAGCAATAGGTGTATTTAAAGCCATTTGACCTATATAAATTCCTTCATTTTCTTCAACAGCAAATTCGTAATGTATACGTCCGCAAGGAGTAATTTTAACTCTTTGTAATTCGTAAATATTTGCATCAGTTGGGTCATAGGTTTCAATAAGGCGATAATCCAGAAGAGCCTTTAAGTGTTCCTTAACTAGAATCCTGTTAATTGTCACAGGCTCAAAATAATTTAGAATATCATCATATATACAGATAATTCTTTTCTGTATCTGAGTTCTCAGAATATGTGTCAGATAATAAGCGTAGTATAGATAACCTCAGTAGTGGGCTTGTAATACTGCTAGGTTGAACTTCAAAAAGGTTTAAAATAAAATTGCTATCTTTTTGATAAAAGTGATTATAATCTCCAACTAATAGTGCTTTTTTTATTTGCCAATGACTGATATGAGACTTTTTACCAATTACATAAGCATTTACAAGTAAAGAAATATCAGTGATAGGTGAAGTGATAATTCTTCGAGCAATTTGTAAACTTCTTCTGATATCATGATTAGAGAGCCATCCTACTACACGTCCTATGTAATCTTCATTAATAAATATATCTTCTACAGCAAAAGCAAAAGCACTAATGTTAGGAATTGATAAGCGAATACCTTTTTTAGTAAAGTATTTTTTACTACCTTCTGAATCTTCTATTGCTTTTTCTTTTATAAACTCTATCCGTTTAGCTAAAACGTCTTTTGTAGACGGTACAGGAAGATAAAAAGCTTGATTTTCATATGACTGTAGTGGGCCTGACTTTGACAACTGCCAAATCGTTCGATCTGTTATTGGACAAATAATAAATGAAAAAACTTTTCTATATATAGATTGTGCATATTGAAACACTGCTTTTTGGAATATCTGTGGGAAATGATCAGTGTTATCAAAAACTATACATGGCATTAATCCTCTTGCTTTAGTAGCATTTTTAATCAATTTCATTACATAATCATCTGGATGCTTTTCAGTAAAATCTGCTATATATTCTCCAAATTTTTCCTTAAATTCATTTTTGTTCCTTTCGTACAAAGGCTTACGCTCACCACATTTCCATCTTTGATATTCTTGATAAAATACTCCTTGAAGTTCGCTATATGATGGATATTCACCCTTAAACAAGCCATTTTCTAACTCAATTTTTAGTTGTTCTGTTAGCCAACTAGTAATAGTAGCTTTTTCCCCATTGGAATCAGCTAAATCAATCCTAATTAATAAACAATGTTCTCTAAGATTCTTGTCTAAGATTAGACGAAAAAATCTATCGATAAATGTAGTTTTACCAGCTCCTTTACTACCTATTATTAAAATAAATTCTCCTTTGTGCAATTCTACAGCATTACGGATTTGATTTTGTAGCTCAATACCCTTCGCTGAATTAACAATATCAATCCTATTCAATAAGTTCCGTGTTATTTTTTGTAAATTTTCATCGGCTTCTCTACTTTCTTTTGATTCCACAAAACATTTGGCAAGCATATCAGGATCATCTTCCCCTGACATACTAGTGAAAAAGCTGTGGTAGACGTTCTCAATATCTTTGAATAATGGAGACTTTGTAAGTAAATATCTATCAGAATTCTCAAGAACTGAATAAAGAGATTCATTATGACTAATTTTTAATCCTTCCGCCTCATATATGTACGTTTGGTATAAATTTTTTAAGATTCCCTCTCGTGAGAACACCTCGTAGAAGGTAGCAAAATTCTGTTGAATAGATTCAAGGTTAGGGAATACAATTGCTTTACCCTCACTTGGAGGCGTACCGTCAGTACGAAGGGCCCAGAAGCCAATCCACTCAAAACCTGTTGTCAAAGCACAAAACAACACAGCTTTGTCAGTACAATAGCGTTTTGCTTGATTTAATCCATCCGCTGCTGACTCAAGCGCAGAACCACCAACTTTGTACCAAGCCATACATGATTGACGAGTATCAATCAGTCGCTTTGATGTTCGCTTCGCCTCCACTACAAGCCTGCTGCGTCCTCTAGACGTTATTAAGTAATCAATATAGCCACTGTCTGTATGAGGCTCTGTAAGAATTTCTGCTCTCTCCCATCCCAAAACTTCTGTCAAAATGCGGTCAATAACTTGGAACCGTGCATCCTGTTCAGTCTCAATTTTTATGCAGCTTTGTGTTAATTCTGTATATAGTGAGTTAAATTTTTCTTTTGCTTGATCAATATTCATTAGCATCTAATCCTTTGCAGATACTACAGATTAGCGGCTTGAGGCTGCTATTAGTATAAATATACTAATCTAATTTAGAGTAAAAAATAATTCTTATTCTCTAGTCGTGGATGATACCTTAACTTTTATTGTTACTAACCTTATTTGATAGGTAGGAGAGTTTACGAAATATCTACTATCTGCTTTGGATAAGCAAAATAATCGCTCAATTAAATCAGATGATCATCTTAGTCAGTAAAGATGAATTAGGCAATCGCCCTATCAACCTTATAGGCAACAATAATTATATGGCGTAGGAATAATGAACGATCGCTATAGTATAGTAATTCAATGGTCAGATGAAGATAATTGCTACTTAGTACACTTACCGGAATTCCCTTGGCAGCAATTCCACACTCATGGTAAGAGTTATGAAGAAGCCGCTAAACACGGGCAAGAGGTAATTGAATCTCTGATTGAATGGTATGAAGAGCAAGGAAAACCTTTGCCAGAGCCAATTACTTTTCCTCAAAAACCGTTAAAAGTGGCTTAAATATTTTTAAGATACAGGGCATCGCACCTTACCCCAATTGCTCAACATCAGCACTTTCGCCTTCAAACTCAACAGGCTCAAACTTAACTTTGTTGTATAAATCTTGTAAGGAAATCTCAAAGGGTACGGTTACAAGTGCGATCACTTCATCTTCTTCATCATATTCACGAAGCGTCCATTGCTTTTTCCCGGTTTTGGAAAATTGATCTACATGAATCTGTGTTTGGTCAATTAATAGATATTCTTGAAACGTAGAAATTGTTCGGTAAGTCTGAAATTTATCTTCGCGATCGTAGCCTTTGGTAGATTTTGATAAAACCTCAACAATAATCTGTGGATTCAGAATTATATCCTTTCGGTTGTTAAAAAACTCTGGTTCACCCGCCAGAATCATCACATCTGGATAGGTATAGGTACGCTTTTGGAGTATCCATAGACGAATATCACCCATAAAGACCCGGTAGTTCTGCTTTTTAAAAGCGAAATTTAACTCAGTACTTAAGTTGAGTGCTATTTGATTATGATTTACTGTTCCACCCGCCATAGGAATTATTTGCCCATCAATGTATTCACTTTTGTAGTCAGCAGCTTCTTCTAACTCTAAATATTCCTCTGGGGTATAGTATCGCTGTTTTGTTATTTGCATAATTTTATCGGGTAGCAATGTTTAACGATACGGATTGTCTAATGAGCCATATTTACTGAACAGTTTAACGTGGTTAGATAAAGATGTTATGTGCTTTTTACAAAGTGAGCGTAGGCGCAGCCGACTGTAGGCATCGCTATCTCAATTCACATAGTCTTTTAACTTCTTTTCCTATTGATAACCAGCAGCTTGTAAGAGAAACAACTTGGCATAACGTCCTCCTAGCTGTAACAATTCTTCGTGAGTTCCCTGTTCTATAACTTCGCCGTTTTCTATAACTAGAATTTTGTCAGCCATTCGTACCGTTGAGAAGCGATGGGAAATCAAAAGTACCATCTGATTTTGAGTAATCGCGCGAAAATGATTGAAAATCTCAAACTCAGCTTGGGCATCTATTGCTGATGTTGGTTCATCTAACACCAAGATATCTGCTTGCGATCGCATAAAAGCACGAGAGAGAGCAATTTTCTGCCATTGTCCCCCAGAAAGTTCTTGTCCTCCCTTAAACCAACGACCAAGTTGAGTCTGAAAGCTTTGGGGTAATTGCTCAATAAAAGATTGGGCCATGCCTTTTTCAGCAGCAGTTTTCCATTGAGTTTTGTTTTCGAGATGTTCTACATCGCCCACGCCAATATTCTCCCCCACAGTGAACTGGTAGCGGACAAAGTTCTGAAAAATCACACCAATGCGACGCCGCAACACATCCACATCCCATTCCTGCAAATCCAAGCCATCTAAGAAAATTCGCCCAGAGTCTGGCGTGTAGAGTCGGGTAAGTAGTTTGATTAAGGTAGTTTTACCGGAACCGTTTTCACCCACAATTGCCAGTTTTTCTCTGGGTTTGAGATGCAGCGAAATATTTCTCAATGCTGGCTTGGAACTTCCTGGATAAGTAAATGAGACATTCTCAAAACGGATACCATCTTGGGGATTTAAACCAATGGTTGCCTTACCCCAAGATTTTGGTACTTCTTCTTCCAGAAAATCGTAGAGATTTGATAGATATAGGTTGTCCTCATACATCCCTCCAATAGAAGTGAGAGCATTGGAAAAAGTAGATTGTCCTTGGCGAAAAACGGTGAGATACATTGTCATATCTCCCAAAGAAATCCTACCTAGCACTGTTTCCAGCACAATCCAAGCATAAGCTAGGTAAAAAGCCCCAGTACTGACTAAACCCAGCAGATAGCCCCACAATCCTCGCCGCAGAGTCAAATCACGGTCTTCGCCATAGAGTTGATCGAACAGGTTGCGGTAACGCCCTAGCAACATCTCTCCCAGTTGGTACAGTTTGACTTCTGTGACAAAATCTTCTCTTGCTAGCAGATTTTCTAAGTAGTGCTGTTGACGGGTTTCTGCCGCACGCCAACTAAACAAGCGAAAGCCTTCTCCAGCAAACTTTGTTTCGGAAATAAATACAGGCATAGCTGCCAAAATCAGCACCACCACTGCCCAACCTGAGAAATTTACTAGCAAAATACCGTAGGTGAACAGGGAAAGACCATTTTGCACTAACCCAAAGGTGCGGTTTACTAAGGAAAGGGGACGAACTGATGCTTCTCGGCGGGCATTGGTCAATTTGTCATAAAATTCTGAGTCTTCAAACTGCCTAAGATCCAGTGTCAGCGCCTTTTCTAAGATGAGTACATTTACTCGCTGACCCATTAGCGCCCGCAATAACGACTGACAAATAGTGATTCCCCGCTGGCTGCCTGCTAGTAAAATTACAGCGATCGCTTCTAATCCTACATAAAATAGTGAAGGATAAATATTGACAGAACCATTGCTTTGTGAGTTCACTTGAGATGCAAATACCACTGCATCAACAATTAACTTACTAATGTAGGATATCGCCGCCGGTAAAAGACCAGCCATTAAAGTTAAACTAGCCAGAAAAATAGTAAGCGATCGGCTAGTAGTCCATACCAAGCTTACAGCCCGTCCACTGTAACGGAAAACCGTCAGTGATTGGCGTAGGATATTTCTTTTTTTTTAATTTTCATCTTTTTTTGGTGAGACACCCCAGCTTGGGCCGATCTTCCTAACTCTTTTAATCTTTATATAATTTTAACAATAAAGAACTCAGAACTCAGGAGCTAGAATGACGAGTATGCGACTGGGTGGTGAATACCATGCTGAAGTTAACGGATATTCTGACTCCAGTTTACATTTTTATCCCCACAATCTCCTACCTGCTTTCCCATTTAATTTTTGGTGAGTATCTTTTAATAAAGCTGGAATATTTAACTTTTCTGGACAGCGAGGCAAACAGTCACCACATTCTGTACAACGGTTGCCTTTCATTCCAGGGAACCAGTGACCTGCATTTTCAAACATTCCGTAACGATATTGGCCATAGTCTTTCATCTCGTATGCTACGGCAAGATTACGTAACCGCAATACCTCTGGAATATTGATATTTTCTGGACAAGGCAAACAAGCATAACACTGGCTACAATTATCAGTTTTCAAAGCAAGTTTTTGGTGATTTTCTAACCGTTGGAAAGCGGAAATTTCTGCTGATGTTAACTCTCCATCATGGTCAGCGATTTGCAAAGGTTCTCTTAATTCCTCTGGGTTAGCTGGCCCTATACTCAAAGTATTAATACGGGCATCAGCAAGTAAAAACCGATAATTCAGTTCTAAGGGTGAATACGGGTAACATAGGTCTTTTAGAGTTTGTGGTGGCGTGTAGAGGCGTCCTCCCTTATCAGCAGGGGAAATAATGAAAATGCCCATATCCTTTTCGGCAGCTAGTTGAATTGCTGGTGCGTGCCGTTGAAAAAAATAGTAATAATGCAGATTGACAAATTCAAATAAATCTGTGTTGATTGCTGCCTGAATTACCTCTAATGACCCGTGGCTGGAAAAACCAACGTGTCGCACTCGACCATCAGCAACAGCTTCCTCTACTGCTTGCATACAGCCATTTTTGGCTTGCACCCATTCCAAATGTTGCCAAGTGTTCAAACCATGAACTCCTAAGCAATCTAAATAATCTAGTTGTAATCGTTCTAGAGATTCGTCGATGCACCGACGCATGGTGTCAGCATCTGCTGTGGCTGAGATTTTGGTAGTGACATAAAGCTTCGTTCGGGGTACTGACAACCCAGCTTTTAGCGCCCTACCGAGATACTCCTCGCTTTTGCCATAACCTCTGGCGGTTTCTAGATGATTAATTCCTAGCGCTAAGGCTTGTTCGATGGTCTGGTGAGCATTTTCAAAATCAGCCAGGTAGCGCATCGTTCCCAAGGAAAAAACCGAGAGGCGCAGATTCGTTTTTCCAAAGCGTCGGTATTGCATAAATTGAGTCCTGAGTAGTGAGTGCTGAGTGCTGAGTAGAAAGACGATTAATATTGTCTGTACAAGAATGAAAAAGTGAAAAAGAAAGAATAAAGAATTTACTTTTAAGATTCTCTATTCTTTCTCAGCACTCAGCACTCAGCACTTTCCTAGCTGTCGTCATTACCAAAGCGCTTGATCAAATCTTCAGGACGGAGATTAGAAATAAATTCACGGAAGGCTTGCTGCTCGGCTTCATCTGCATCGCGATCAACAGGGATAGAAGCATCGGCAATGACTTCTTCCATTACCCAAATGGGAGTATTTGTACGGAGGGCAATAGCGATCGCATCGCTAGGACGCGCATCAATTTCTTTTTTGACCTCGCCTTGCTGGACAATTAAAGCTGCATAAAATGTATCCTTTTGCAGGGAATGAATGATCACCTTTTCTAGAGTCATGTTCCAAGTCTCTAGAAGATTCACAATCAGGTCATGAGTTAAGGGTCTGGGAGGCTTCTGATTCTCCAGTGCGCCCATAATTGCCCTAGCCTGTTCCTGACCAATGTAAATTGGCAAAGCCCGCCGATCTGAAGAATCTTTCAAAAGGACGATCGGGCTGCGGGTTATGGCATCTAATGCTATGCCAGCGACTTTCATTTCAATCATTGCCTAAGCCTCTACAATGCTTTGAGAGTCTTGGATGCCGTGTAATAAATAGCACCCACTTTTAGGCGGTTTGGTAACAGTAATAAACATAAGCATTCGTTCTCTATAATTGCTTCTATTAAACTCCGAACTTGTGGTGAAAACCAGAGTAAGTCAAATTGGTCTTCTTAGACAATAACCTTCTTACCCAAGTATGCCCTGTGAAGGATGCTAATGTGTTAATATTCCTATGCGAAAAAAAGTCAGAAAATATACTTGGATGTTCGAGATTTATGTGACAATTACCAATTGATTTCAGGCAAAATTAGGCAATAAATAGAGTTAGTTTGACAAAAAAGCCGTGTTTACAGGATTAATCCAGGCATTAGGAACGATGGAACCCTTGGGGGGCGATTCTTGGCAAATTACTTGTGTAAACCAGTCGGGTGAAGTAATTATGCAAGATTTGGCTTATGGTGACAGTGTTGCTGTAGATGGTGTTTGCCTGACAGTGGAACAAGTTTTAAAAGACGGGTTTATTGCCACGGCTTCACCAGAAACTCTACGCCGGACAACCTTGGGAGGTGAGCAAACCCAAAGGAGATATGTCAATTTAGAAGCGTCGCTAAAGGTAGGCAGCAAAGTTGGGGGTCATTTTGTGATGGGTCATGTAGACGGCATCGGTCGATTGCTAGTGGCAGAACAAACGGCTAGTTCTTGGGAAATGACCTTTATTGCTTCCGTTGCGATCGCACGGTACATTGTCCCCAAAGGCAGCATTGCCGTCAATGGCATCAGTCTCACAGTAGCTGCTTATGAGCCAGAACTCTCCCAATTCAAAGTAGCGGTAATCCCTCTGACATACAGCGAGACAAATCTTCGCTATTTAGTTTCTGGCAGTTTGGTGAATCTAGAAGGGGATATTCTCGGCAAATACGTGGAAAAATTGCTTTATTCTGGCAATTCCCACACTAGAGCTAATGATGACAGTATAGATGGCATTACACCCGCATTCCTAGCAGAACACGGGTATTTGTAATTGGGCATTGGGCATTGGGCATGCGGCATGGGGCATGGGGCATGGGGCATTAGTTATTCTTCCCCTGCTCCCCCTGCTCCTTCTGCCCCTCAGTTTCTTCTAGCTACCTGGTTCTTGGCTTACCTGAGCGGTTTGCAAACCTCGCACTAACTGACTGAGGGCACTTTGTAATTCCACGCCTGGGTCAGAAGCAACCCACCCATCTTGTGTCAGGTGGCGAACTTCAAAGTGTAAGTGAGGACCTGTGGAGTTACCAGTGCTGCCAACTCGCCCGATGATAGTTCCAGGTTGTACCCACTGACCGGGTTGAACGAGGATTTCTGACATGTGGCCGTAGAGAGTTTGTTCAGCAGATTTGTGATTTAAGATAACAGTTAAACCATAACCACCCACCCAATTAGCAGTTTCCACTTGACCCGCAGCAGCTGCCAAAACTGGTGTTCCCGTAGGCGCACCCAAGTCTGTACCAGCATGGAAGCGTTGAGTACCTGTGATTGGATGAATTCGCCAACCAAACAAAGAAGTAATGGGAGCGGGAATAGATAGGGGATACATCATTCCCGTACCACTATATGCAACTCTCCCTATGTAGGGAATTTGCGGCAATACTGATGCCAGTGAAAAATCGTAAGCTACGTTGCTGGGGCGGGGTGCAATGTTACCATCTGCCATTGGTGGCGGTAAAGTACCACCACTCGGTGCAATGGGAGTTGCACTAACTCTTGTAGGACTGAATTCAGCGGGAGTCGGGATAAACCGATTCGAGCGAAATGCGCTCTTGGTGACACCGCTAGAATCACTTTGAGTTGGAGTAGCACGCCATCTGCTGGTGTTGCCAGTAGAAGATGCAATCTGCCGCACAGGTGGAACTACTGGTAATTGTGCATTTTGACTTCTTCTGAGCCAATTAGGTGCTGGTTTACCATTAGAATCAGCTACACTCCTTTGAGGTACTTTGGCGCAAACGCCGCCTAATACACTTTGTCCTGATGGCAAAGTGGCTCGACAACCACTGGAGCGTTCTGTAAGAATTACAGAATTTGGTGCTTGATAAGTACCTGTTGCACCACTGTCATAACTATTAGGATCGATATAAGCGTTATTATAATCCTTGGTTTTCTCCGCCGTTGCACTGACAGGGCTGTTAGAGTTATTTGATGGTTGAGCAACTACTGGAAGTTTTTCAGGTGCATAGCGGGCAGGGGTATTGGGTTTTTCTTGTCTCACCCTTAAAGGAGTAACCTGGGAGGCTTCTACTTTGGGCTTTGACTGTCTGATAATCACAACAGGTTCAGCTGCTTCGATTTTGGGTGTAGACTGCCTAACTGGCTCTTTTGATTGAGCAACTTCTGGCTTGGCTAATCTTTGTCTGAGTCTGGTTCGCCGTTGGGAAAATTCCGGTTGTGCTTGAGCGGCTTCCGGCGACGCAACAGCCTGTTTTTTAACACTTCGACTTCGCTCAGTGTTAACTGGATTTGTAACTGCTGTTGGTTGAGAACTTTCAACAGTGGGAACGATGTTGTCTATTTGTGCTTCCGTTTGGGCAAACACGAAGCCACCGCTAAGGAGGCTAACGCTACTCAGCCAGCAGAGACTCTGGGCTGGTAGTGTTGAGGCAAAACGTTTTTTTGTTAGACCTTGCTGCCATAAGTAATGCAAACGATGATCGGCAGAATGTTTGCGCTGCGTCATTTGTTCTCTCAGTTGTGTGTAATTAGCCTAAAGAGATGATGCTAGTGGTTTGTCTTGCCCAAAGAGCGAAATTTTGAACAAACCTCAAATTTAAACGGAAGATTTATGGTACCCCAAACTGATTGTACCGGGTTCAATATAAATTTCCGGTGTAATTAATTCCTTTGTATCATGTGTTTCTAAATCAATTCGTAAATTTCCTTGAGATGTCACCCCAACTACAGTACCTAAAAGATTATTGACGTACACCCGATCGCCCATGTTTGTAAGCAAGTCTAGATAGCCAGACAAGAGTATATTTACTCCTTCTTGAAAAAGGCACTCTATACCGGATTCTATTCCCAGCAAGACTTTAGAGGTGAGCATTTCCAGACACGAAATTGGTCTGAAATCTTGGGAAGCTTGCCACGATTCCAGATTGATTCCAGTTTCTGGTACTGGGTTCGTCCAGTTAATACCAACACCAATTACTGCTTGGGTAATTTGTCCTTTGTTTACTTTGGTTTCTGTCAAAATGCCGCCTAGTTTGCGACCATTTAAAACTAAATCGTTAGGCCATTTTATCCCAACATCTATACCGCATTGGCGCAATTGCAACGCAATTCCCCAAGCAGTAGCGAAAGTTAGCTGATAGCTGTCAGTAGCTTCTATTTTGTGGTCGAAAGAAATCGCCACGGAAATATATAATCCCCCAGCCGGAGAAATCCACTGGCGGCCCCATTGTCCCCGCCCAGCAGATTGCTCAGTTGCAATTACTACTGTTCCCGAAATCGCCCCTTGGTTGAGTAAGCTCCAGAGGGTTTCGTTAGTTGAAGAGACGCTTTCAAAAAAGTGAAGAGAAAATGGTAAATATGTATGCTTACGCCCTGTTTGCAAGGCTGCTTCCAAGTTTTGCAGATTAAATCCCACAGCAGTTAACCCAAATTCCGTTGTTCAAGTTAGCATTGATTGGCTGATGAGTGATTTTCCGTTTAGGTTTGGTTGAAGATGCACACTTGGCACTGGCACAATTGGGAAGGACTCCCCTATCTAACTTGTAGTATTCTGGAACGTTGGCACCACGGCTTCTTTACCCAGCAGTTTTGGCCGCGATCACCACAAGTTATCACAGAAGTATTGCAACCAGAGGCATCAGTCTATCGCTTAAAGCAGGTTCATGGCAATACTGTTCTCACCCCCCAAGAAGTTGAAAGCTTCTTAAACTCTGCACAGGAAGATTTCGCATCGGCAGATGGTTTAATGAGCGAACAACCTCTACAAGCGGTTTGGGTAGCTAGCGCAGATTGTACACCCGTGTTGATTGGGGATGTGCAAACTGGACGGGTGGCGGCATTACACGCAGGCTGGCGGGGGACTGCTAAAAAGATTGTTCCCTTGGCGATCGCTCGATTACAATCTCAAGGCAGCAAACTTGATGATTTGAGGATTGCGATGGGCCCAGCGATCGCTGGTGAGGTTTACCAAGTCTCGATTGAAGTGGCTGCCGAAATCGGGGCTAGCATTATATCACAGAATGACGAAGAAAAAATTGTAACTGCATTACATGAACTACCAAATTCACCTTTACTAGAAGACCCTAATCCAGGAAAGGTAAGGCTAGATGTGCGGCGAGTAAATACCTTACAACTGGAAAATATGGGGATTAGTGCAGAACAAATTGCGATCGCACCTTATTGTACTTTTCAAACTCCAGAGCATTTCTTTTCTTACCGCCGGGAAAAAGAGAAAAAAGTACAGTGGTCAGGGATTGTTAGCAAGAAAACGAGTGACTAGCCTATATTCTCATTACAGGATAGTTAGGATGTTCAGGATTCGGGATAAGTCGCTGATTTCTACAGTCCACCAGTAAATCCAGCGTTTCTAGAACCGTCTGTCCAATTAGGACTATATTACCTGTAACTAATGTGGCTTCGGTAGTTTCTCGTCCTGCCAATTCAATAATTACGGGTTCAGTTACGCCGATAGATTCTTCACTACCATTGGCGTATTGAGCAATCTGCTGTCCTCGAATTCTTAGACCAAGTTGCTCAACAATAGACATGGGTAGTACAGTACGTACTGCCCCGGTATCCACTAATGCTTCTGTTTCATACACCCGCAGCATATTTGGATTGAGCATTCCTCGACTGACAAGCGCTTCATCAATGGCATTCGTGAGCTTGACTTTAACTCGAACTGCACCCAGATGTTGATTAGCGGCAGAATTTGCACGATTGAGATTTACCATAATCTGTATAATTTTGGGAAATTCTTTAACTCAAAGCTTCACTCAACAACTCGCAGTGCATTAAAGCGCCATCCACCAAAGATTGGATTTTCTCTGATGATAAAGGATCGCCATTGGCGTAATGCTCCATCCAAGTCAGACCAATTAAATTGGGGTCATCGGGTAAACTCGCTAAATCCCAACCAGGCATTTCTAAGTCTTCCATGAGACGATTTACTTTGGGGTCATAACTGAGAGCAAAGCAGCGACAACCAACAGCCGCAGCCATAATTAAACTGTGCAGGCGCATTCCAATCGCCATTTCAACGCCGCGAAACACACCTTTTAAAAGTTGCGGATCTTCCAGGCACAAAATCTTGCTAACATCTTTTAGATGTGGTTGAATGGCTTCGGCAATACTTAAATCTTCACTTTTTTGAAACGGCATTAATAAAATAAAAGCTTGCGTAGCTTTTTGAAAGTCAACCAAAGCACGAGTTAAGTTTGCTAGACGTGTTTCTGTAAGTTGGGGATGCGATCGCAACGTTACCGCAACTCTTGGCGCAGGTAAATCCCAAAGCCCTGGAACTGGTTTAGATTCCAACGCCCAAACCGGGTCAGGAGCTATCATACAAGGAATTTGCCAATCAGATAATAAAGCGGCACTGGCGCGATCGCGTACACTAACTTTGGTACAATTACTAAAGGTTTGCCGTGCCAACCAACGAGTTTGCGGACGCACCAAAGGGCCAATACCCTGCGCCCAAGCAACAGTTTTCAAACCCATTTTCTGCGCCAATGCCATCAGTCCCCCATAATAAAATGGGCTGATGGTACTGGTAACATCTTGAATCAGACTCCCACCGCCCCAAATTAAGGCATCACTTGAGCGTAAAGCTTGTAGTACAGCTAAGGGAGCCATGCGATCGTAGGTTTCTACATTGTAGCGATCGCGGGTTTCTTTTGGATTACCAGAAAGCACCACAGGCGTTACGTGAGATGGCAACATTTGCAAAAGCGTTGCCAATAAAGCTTCGTCACCACCATTACCTTTACCGTAATATCCAGACAATAATGCCCGTATGTTGACCATTTTAGATTTTGGATTTTGGATTTTGGATTAATTAATAGCTATTGTTAAATGAATCTCTGCCCCTCATATAGATGGTAAACTCATTCCCAAGTTCTATAGCAGTGGTTAAACAACTTAGGACATTCATTGGCAAATCATCAGAGAATTACTGTCACAGCTATCCATAGCAGACTTGTCTGAAGCAGGATAAGCCGCTATGATTACTTACATTTTTTCGATTCCGAAGTGTTCATTTCCGGTTTCATCGACAAAAGTCTTTCTACCTTGCAGTTTCTCGATCTGTGCTTAGATACTTTTATACTTGAATAAAGGTTATGATCGCTTCTCTTTAAAACTAGCTAATACAATAGACATCTAGTAAAAAATCCTTGTAGAAACTCTAAATTTCGCCTCTATACAAGGATTTAAATTTTCAAAAGATGGTTTTGTTATACAAAAAGTAGGAGTAAAGTTCTAATGTGGAACTTGAAAACTGGTATTTTGCTACTCACGCTGAGTTGCATAATTGCAACTGGTATAACCGTATATCTTCTTGGCGGCATTGAACCAGTACAAATTCAAGCTTTGCTGAAATCTTCTGGTATCTGGGCACCGATTATTTATATTGCTTTGTACGTTGTGGCAACCATGTTAGTTTTGCCCTCAACGGTACTAAATTTGACTGGAGGTGCCATTTTTGGCCCTTGGCTGGGTACTGTCTGGACTAGTGTTGGAGCAGTCATTGCGGCAATAATTGCCTTCGTTTTTACTCGAACTATTGGACGCAAAGCAGTTGCAAAACGACTAGCAGGACGCTGGCAAGCTATGGATGCTGAGGTGCGTCGTGGAGGGCTTTTTTATATGTTTGCCATCCGATTAGTACCAATCATGCCCTATGGCTTGGTCAACTTTGCCGCAGGACTGACTTCAATCGGTTTTAAAGATTATGTTCTAGGTACAACACTTGGTACTGTTCCTAGTGTTTTACCTTTTGTACTACTAGGTAGTTCTGGTCTGAAGGCAGTGAATACAGGCGATTTTTTGCCGTTAATACTTGCATTAGGCTTAACTGGAACCCTGGTAGCAGGGTCTACTTGGTATCGCCATCGTCGAACTTGTCCCAAAAAAGCTGTAGAAAGGCTGAAAAAATCAGACTCTTCAGATAACATAAATCCGAAGAATAAATAAATAAAGTATAAGAATGAAACTTAAGTGTTGCTAGGTATACTGTGAACCACACCTTTTCGATCGCAGGCAGCCTGTTATCTTGGCTGTAAAAAAAAATTAAACAATATTTTTAGATGTTACCAAAGTATTCATTCATTGTTCCAATTTATAACGAAGAAGAAATTATTCCAGAACTATACCGCAGACTGAGTGCAGTAATGAATCGGATGGATGGGCTTGTCGAATTAATTTTAATCAATGATGGTAGCCGCGATCGCTCTCTACAATTACTACGAGAACTTCATCAAAAAGACCCGCGCATTTGCTATCTGAGCTTTGCTCGTAACTTTGGTCATCAAATTGCCGTAACTGCTGGTCTTAATTTTGTCCGGGGTCAAGTTATTGTTATCCTTGATGCTGACTTACAAGACCCACCAGAACTAATCCCCGACATGGTTGAAAAATGGCGACAGGGCTATCAAGTCGTCTACGCTCAACGCACTCAACGCCTTAAAGAAGGATGGTTTAAGCGTTTTACTGCCTATTTCTTTTATCGAATCCTTAAGAAGCTTGCAGATGTAGAGATTCCTACTGATAGTGGTGATTTTTGTCTAATGGATCGGCAGATTGTAGATATTCTCAATTCTATGCCAGAACGTAACCGCTATATTCGTGGTTTGCGTTCTTGGGTTGGCTTTCAGCAAACAGCAATTCGGTTCGAGCGCAACCCCCGCTTTGCTGGGGAAGTTAAATACACTTTTAGCAAATCCTTAGCCCTTGCGATCAATGGTTTAGTGTCTTTTTCAATAGTGCCACTGCGGTTATCAACCTACTTAGGCTTAATAGCAGCGGCAGCGGCCATCTTCATGGCTTTATTAGTCTTGTATTGGCGTCTTTTCGTCCCCCATTCCCCTTTAACTGGGTTTACGATTATTTTGATGGCAATTTTCTTCCTCGGATCTGTGCAGTTAGTTAGTGTTGGCATCTTAGGTGAATATATAGGGCGCATCTACGAAGAAGTGAAAGCCAGACCCCTCTATACTTTGACAGAGGTAGGTGGTTTTGCGCGCAAATCCTCCAACTCAACGAGCAATTCTGACAAACTAGATAATTTAGAAGACGCTTACAAATAAAAATCTTTATTTGGCGTTGCATAATAAAGGTTTGTTTAAACAAATATAAAATTCAAGCTACATATCACCTTGACAGTGCTACTCTCCACTCCAAATCTCTAACTCCCAACTCCTAACTTTACTTATGCACACCCTTTCAATTCCTACCTGGATTATTCATGTTTCTAGCGTTATAGAGTGGATTGTCGCCATTTGGTTAATCTGGACTTACGGCGAACTGACCAATAACCGCAGCTGGTGGGGATTATCCCTGGCGATGTTACCAGCTTTAGTCAGCGCTATGTGTGCTTGTACCTGGCATTATTTCGACAATGCCGAATCTCTGGAATGGCTGGTAACGCTTCAAGCTACCATGACTTTAGTTGGTAATTTTACACTTTGGGCGGCAGCGTATTTGATTTGGCGTTCTACCAAATCTGTTAACACTGTTGAACCAAACCCTATCAAATCAGAGCAATGATTTCTAAAGAAACCCTGTTTGCACTTTCACTGTTTCCCTATTTGGGTTTCTTGTGGTTTATCAGCCGCAGTCCGCAAATGCCGCGTTTGGCGTTGTATGGATTTTACGGCACTCTCGTCTTTGTTGCCATTACCATCCCGGCGGGGATTTATGCTGTATTGCATTATGGTAAGTCTTTGGCCAATGTAGATTGGTTGCACGGTGGTGCAGAAGTATTTTTGACGCTTTCTAACATCTTGCTTGTGCTAGGTTTTGGGCAAGCTGTAAGGCAATTACAAATGAAAAATGAAAAATAGTAAATTCAGCTATAGATAGCGTTTTGATTGCAATGAGGAAGAGTTAAATGGACGTAATTCCAGCGATTGATTTACTAGAAGGTCACTGTGTGCGACTGTATCAGGGAGACTATGATCGCTCGCAAGTTTTTAGCGAAAATCCCGCTGATGTTGCCAAACAGTGGGTAGATGAAGGTGCTACTAGATTGCATATAGTTGATTTAGATGGTGCTAAAGCAGGTAAAGTAGTAAACCTGGGGGCAATTGAAGCGATCGCTCAAGCAGTGTCAGTACCCATTGAAATTGGTGGAGGATTGCGCGATCGCACCAGTGTACAACAAGTATTTAATCTAGGCATACAGTGGGCAATTCTCGGAACCATTGCCGTAGAACAACCCCAGTTAGTGCAAGAACTCTGCCAAGAATTTCCCGAACAGATTATTATCGGTATTGATGCCCGTAACGGTCGAGTCGCAACTCGCGGCTGGTTAGAAACCTCAGAAGTTTTAGCCACTCAACTAGCTGTACAAATGCAAGAATTGGGCGCAGCCGCCATCATTTACACAGATATCCACCGAGATGGTACACTTACAGGGCCAAATTTAGAAGCTTTGCGAGAACTTGCAGCCGCAATTTCCATCCCGATAATTGCTTCTGGCGGGGTAAGTTCTATCACCGACTTGTTGAGTTTGTTGGCGTTAGAACCTCAAGGCGTGACTGGCGTAATTGTCGGACGTGCCTTGTATACTGGGGATATTTTACTCAAAGAAGCATTACGAGCGATCGGGCCGGGGCGAATTCAGGATATTCCACCCAATCTCGGTTTTTCTACCTTTGCTTGACATTTTCTTGGCAAGTTCGCTATCAAAATCTAGAATTACCCTGGTTGCGCTGGTGGGATAGATAATCAAGGATGCGACAAATAGACCATCTTGTAGAGACGCGATTCATGAGCCAGCGCGTTGCGGGGGTTCCCCCCGTTGTAGCGACTGGCGTCGCGTCTTTAACCAAGAATGTATTGCAATCATTAATTGAATTGATATTAGTTTAATTAATTTGACAACTATCTTTAGATAGATAAGGTAAACACTACCTTATTTCTGATTGCAAATCCCTTGTTAATTGTGAAAAATCTAAACTTCATATTTGATTGATTTTGTCAAGATGTAATCCCTTGTATGATTTAAAAAATCAGTAAGGCCTTCTCTGGACTGAATTTATATTAATGCTTTCAGTAGATGCAGTTATGACTTTGGAAATGCAATAATGAATGTGTTCTCAAACAATATAGTTGCTGTGATTCGAGATAAAAATTTAAATTTTATCAGACTCTAGTAACTTTGGTTTTTAAAAAATTGTTTGATGTTTTGAGAAGGTAACACAATGAATAAAATCCTAAAACGCGCACTTTTACCCAGCCTCATGGCTGCAAGTTTAGCTGGTGTAACCTTAGTTCCCGCCAAACCCGCTGCTGCTGATGACCAAGTACTAAGAGATGCAGGTATTGGGGCTGTTACCAACGTCGTAACCGGAGCTGTTAGGGGAAATGGCAGTGTACTAGGGAATGCTGTTAAAGGTGGTGTCACTGGTGCAGCCGTCAATGGTGCAAATGGTCTGAGAAATACTCGCAATCGCCGTCACCGGAACGCCGCTCAAGATGTCGGAGTCGGTGCAGGCGCTAGTGCATTGACTGGTGTAATTACTGGCGATAAAAGAGATACTCTTGGCAATGCTATTGATGGTGCAGCCGTAGGTGGAGCAATCCATCTATTAACCAATGGTAAATAATTGGTAAATTGGTCAGCTGAAATATTTTCCAACGGTTAACGAACTTATCCCTCCCTAATTGCTCTCTTTCGTAAAAGGAGCAAACCTAACCTCGCTTCCCTAGAAGGGGAGCGAGGTTGTAGGTTAGATTTATTTGAGATATATACCACCGTCAGGATTGGATGACGTTAGGCTTAATAGTAATCTCTAACCCTTCAACGCCTTTCTAAAGTTTCGACGATAAGACTGATTTGTAATAAACAAAGCTGGCCATAGCAAAGATAAACCAATCCGATTGGTCAAAGTTGGATTAAAATTAGTCCGTCCAAACCCATTCCAAAATTTCCAAGCGCCGCCTCCGTAAACTCCTATCAAGCCAATAAAAATTAAGGTACTCATTCCCATCAACTCCGTTAGTAACTGACAGAATTTAAGTTAAGTTTTACCACACGAGGTAATCACCTCATAAGGAACACCGAGAAGGTATGACAAAACTCCCCAGTTTTGGATATATAAGCCAGTTAAACACACATTCTCTTATTCCAGTGTAGATTAGCCTCACGCATCCCAGCTAGTTATCAGGGGTGGCAAGCTAGTCAAAGGATGCAAAAGCGTTATTTTTGAGGTATTTTGGCGACACATTCAAATGTAAATGCCGATCCTTTAGTACAAGAAAGTTTATACCATATTAAACTACAAAGTTCTGTGGCGCATTATTCTTATACTTCATCTACCCAATAAAGATAATATCTTTCATTATCCACCCAGCCTCTCTGAAAATCTTTAATCGGAACAATTTTCAAATCATTGCGGTTGACATTCAGTTTTTTATTTAAAATCAGCAAAACTTTCTTTCGCTCATCTTGATTTTGAAGTAGAGAATTAACCTGGCTTAATATCTCTGCTTGTTCCACTTCTTGACGACCTTTTTTAAATAAAGTAAAGCTTCCCATTTTTGCAATTTCTGGATAGTAAAACTTTCGATTCAGATAACCCGATAAAGGAGCCATATTCGCATCTCGACTGGCAACAATAAACTCATTATCTAATCCAGATTTGTAAATATATTGGGCTGTTTCGCGACTAGCAGAAAATGGTATAACTAAATCTCTGGAAAAACTATAAATTCCTCCCCCAAACTGGACATAAAGAATGAGCATCAAAGTCAGATAATGCCATTTGTGAATAAATGTAATTGAACGTGGAATAATAGAAATTTTATTAAGTAAAACTATAGATTTTTGATAATAACTTCCCAGCCATAAAGCTGCTATTAAAACTAAATAAAAATGTCCAAAATGCCGTGGCATACCTATAAATCTCAAGTATGTAAAGGCAAATAATATACAATTGCCTATCATGTAGAAAAAGAAAATAACTGGCTTTTCAGATAATTTTATTAAAGTTAAAATTACAAAAAATAAAGCAATTATCGCACAAACAATTAAATCCAGCCATCTTTTATGTGTAGGAATAATTAATAAATAACTACCAAATACTCTGCCAACGCTTCTCAACAGATGACGGATATCTAATTCTATTAGCCAACCATTATTTAACCCACCGTGAAGATAACTATCTGTCGGAGGAGTAATAATATAAATAGATAAAATAAAAGATAATGTGATAATTAAAATACTTAACAATAAGTCGTACTTTTTGGTTTGACTAAAATAGTGCTGCCGATGTTCGCTATCAAAACAAAATTCAACCAGCAAAGTTAATAATAAAGAAAATGATACTAGTAAACCATAAGCACTACTATTTGCTAGTAAACCCAATAGAATTGCTAAATAAGCATAAGTTATTTTTCTAGATGCAAAAACTGTACAGAATGCAAAAACAAATAACATACTAAAGGCATAGTTTCGAGAAATTAAAAGATATTCGTAAAAAGGAAAGAAACCAAAAGAAAATAGAAATTTTTGTTGATAGTTAAAAGGACTATATAGGCAAAAAAGTGTAACTGAAACAACAGTAATTGCCAAATGGAAAATTTGCATAATAATAGGAGAATCGACTATTTTTCTCAGAATTGCCAGAGAAAAATACCATAGAATAGGATGACCTTCATAATGAATATTTGCAATTAAATCCCCGAACGATTCACTATCTCTGACAATCAGCCAGGGATTTAGTTCATCTCGCCACATAGAATGATTAAGAATACCTATTAAACCAAGAAAAGAAAAAAGAAGAATAATAAACCAAGGAGAATTAAAAGGTAATTTTGAAGTATATTTGCTAATTTTATTGCTTAACATTGTTAGTTCAGAATCCAACTTGTTTGGATCGGCAAGATTGCTGTAAATGCGATGATCGTCAAATATTCTTATGATTCTTTAACTATTCAGACAGATGAATTCTGAATTTTGATTATTACTTATTTTTACTTATAACTTTCTGGTATACCTACTGGTGATAAACCTGCGATCGCTCGTAAGTTTTGGCAACGAATCAACTCAGTAAAATTGAAACTGGAACGTCCTTCAATTTTGGCTACCGCTTCAATTGCTGATAATAGGTGCTGTGCTGCTTCAACTTCTGAATAACCACGCCGCTGTGCTATTTTAATTGCGGTTGCATCAGCATTTAACTCTGACTCTTGAGATTTATTAGTGCGCCAGATCCGAAAAGCAGCGATCGCACTTAATCCCCCAGCGACAGCAACGCCCACTACATCTGACTGTGCTACTTCCAAGAATCCGCCTAACAGCCCAGCCAACACCACGCCTTGATAAATGTCGGGTTTAAACCACTTTACCCCCGTCAACCAGCTAACCATCTGCAACAGCAGCAAGTCTCGTTGCGGCTTTGTCAGGCGACGCCACAAATCAAAATTAATATATATCGGTCGCGCTTGGTTCCAGGGTTGGGGAAAGGAAGCGTCAATTACTTTTGCTTGCTCTGGCTTACTGACGATTTTTGTCGTCATCCGACCAGAAGCAGGCATCACATCTAACAAACGGCGAATTTCAACATTTGGCTCCATAAATTTAATTATTAGCCATAATGTGCATAGTAACTAGGTGTGTAAAAATAAAGTTTTCATGTTAACCTTTGATTTATGAGATGCTCTCACAGTCTTGAATAGATTCAGATCGAGCTATAAGAATATTTATTCAGCAGTTTGATAGTATGGCGGGATTTTATAGTATTTCTTTGCCGCCAAATTCCAAACCTCAAAGTTTTGGCTTGCCATTAAAACTATATTTGTAACTACATGGACGCTTTTGCTACCCTCCCACCTGAATGGACGAATAAGGCAATACATGCATACAATTTTTGCTGTCCTAACTGCCACTCAAGTAGCCTAGAAGCTGAGAAAGTTTGGCTAAATCGGCGATCGCCTGTACTTACAGAAGACCGTCGTCGCAAATGGCAAGAGTTTTATTACTGTCACTGTGGTTCTGTGTGGTGGGCTTGGAGTAGCGATCGCCCCCCAAAAGATATATCCAATCAGCCAGATTACCATCCTACATAGCCAATTTTCTTCCTAAACAAAACCCCACCTAAAAGTGGGGTTTTGTTTATCTAATTCTGAGCTTTGCCAATTTTAAAAGGTGAAGGTAGTACGTAGAGTACCTACATATTCAGTGTCGTTAGCGTCATTATGCTCTGGATTGAAAATTACTAACAAGCCAGGTGTTACTTGAATATTATCGGAAACCTTGTACTTGTAAAGACCCTCTAAGTGATAAGAAGTACTGTCGTCGAAGGTAGTATTGCCAGCGACATTTTTGATACTACCACCAGTAACTCTGGGTGGTTGACCAAAGATCACACCTAAAACGTTGCCTTCACCACCAAAGTCTTTCAAAGCAAGCGCTCCAGCCCAGTACCAAACATCTGCGTCTGTACCCGCATTCGCACCAGTAAGAGCATCAGCAGTTGTATAACCTCCCCAACCACTAATAGCTAAGGTAGAGCCTAGTTGGAAGGTAGCTTCTATACCGTAGTTATTGGATTCAGTGCGAGTACCAGCCCCAAAGGGGTTATTGGCAAAAGCGCTACCTGTTCCTTGGAAGAGACTGTTGGCAGCATTTCCAGCGAAGTAACTATGGGCATAGGTTAGACCAATATTGAAGGCTTTGCTGGGTTTGAAAGTTAATTGACCGAAGATGGTGTTATCACCATCGAACAGCCCATTATTAAGACCGGGATTGTTAGCACCAAAGATACCATTAGTACCACTTGAAGGTGCTAAATAAGCACCAGTCAAACTGATAGCTTTGTTAGGATTCAAAGTAACAGTCAAAGCAGCAGAATTTTGACCTTGACGGTAAATCGGGCTAAAACGTCCATAGCGAGAGAGCGCACCTCTAGCAGAGCTTGTAAAGTCAGGGTTGAAGGTGTTTACGTTTTCGTATAATTCACCACCACTAGCGTCAACTTTGACACGCACCGCGTCAGAAAAGTTAAAAGCATAGTTGATTTTATCAATCACAACAGCGTTGCCGTTATCTCCATCAAAAGCCAAGCGGGTCATGTTAGTACCAGTACCGGTTGCAACACCATTAACAACGCTACCAGCATTAGAAATGGTATTGTTAGCATTCAAACGGATTTGCAACTGGTCTGTACCAGTGAAACTGCTGAACAAGTTCAAACGAACGCGATCGCTAAAAGTGGTGTTATAATTCAAGTCTTGAGTAGGAGCACCGCCAGGAACTGCTCTACTGTCACCAAAAACATCAGACACGGCAAAAATTGCTTCTCCAACCAACTTGGTGGTAGTGGAGAACTGATTAGCTTCCAACTCTGAAGTGCGGGCTTCTAATCCATCAACACGACCGCGCAGAGTTGCTAGTTCCGCAGAATATTCTTCTTGCAAGCGCTGTAAAGTAGCTAAATCTTGTTTGCTGACCAAATCGGCAGTAGCTGTAGCAATCAGTTCGTTAACCCGATCCAAACAGGCATTCAAACCTGCGGCAAATTCATAACGGGTTAAAGCACGGTTTCCACGATAGGTACTGTTAGGATAACCTGCAATACAGCCGTAGCGCTCAACTAGAGATTGTAAAGCTTGGAACGCCCAATCTGTAGGCTGCACATCCGAAAACTGAGAAACTGATGTTACCTGACTCATGTCGTTAGACTCTTGAGTTTCAGATAACTCGCCAACATTTGTTACCTGTTCGTTAACTTCAGCAGCTAAGGCACTATTAGCAACGAAAAATGTAGCGGCTAATACAATTGGACTAACCTTAAAAAGATTCCAGAATCGTTTTGTCATGTTTTTACTTTCACTCACACCTACAATAATCCAGTCATGATAAAATGCTTTAAACACTTTTCTTTCGTGGATTTCACACACAATCACAGCAACGATTATACCTTTACCCTGTGATTATTACAAGCAATTCATTTAACATGCTGCTGAACTATAGTTTTTCATTAATTTATTTGGTAATCGCAAGATAATGCGGCGTTTGTGACGTAAAACTGTTCCTTCTTCTTCTAACTGCTGTAAGAGTCGGGTAACAGTTACTCGCGTAGTATTTAAAACTTCAGCAATATCCTGATGGGTAATATTTAAATCAATTAGCTTGCCCTTATCTATGTCACGGCCAAATTTTTCACTTAACCATACTAAAAACTGCCATAAGCGTAGCGAAATTGGTTTTTGATGCACAATGCTTAGTAGATCCTCTGTTTGTTGAATATGAGACAACAAAGCATTAATATCCTGATGCCACAAATGAGGTGGCACAATGCTTACTTCCACGCCCGTAAGACATTCAATCTGGTAGGGCTTCACCTTAGACAAAGGATAGCCAATCAGATCCCCTAGTCCCCAATAACCAAGAGTAATGAATGTTCCATCTTCACTCCACGTTAAAGTACGAACTGCACCATATTCAATTCGCCAAATTATGTCATTGTAAGGTGGAATTACTTCCCGACGGATAAATATCTGTTGGGGTAATTGTTCGCCCAAAGCAGAACCATTTAACACAATAGAAGAGTTTGAAGTAGGACTTGGGGAATACATCATTAACCGTAACTACATAATTATTAGGGAATCTCGCTATTTACAATGATTAAGAAACTCTAACAATTTGTCTCAAAATTTACCTGTCTTAACTGAAAGTCTATTCTTCTCAATTCAGAGCTAGGAACTAACTCAAAATTTTCTGATAGTAACAACTTTTACTTAAGGGATTTATCAGTAAGATATAGCCAAAATTTTAAGTTGTTTATCTGCTACTTTAATTGTGTAAGTTTAAGAATAGGTAAGCTTTTAGTAAAATATTTAGTTAACTTATTTTTTATTATTTGGTCTTTTCTGAAGACTAAGTAAGTATGTAGGCGCAAAAATTATGAAGATATTGGGGTAGAATGACACTTACTAAATCGCTGGATTTAGATCCCCAACTTCTTACAGACATCTGGAGGGTAGAAGTCGGGGATCTTTGCAGCATATCAATTAGGAGCGTTGACCGGTGACAATATATGCTACCCTTTGACCGATATTCGTAGCGTGATCTGCCATACGTTCCAGACAACGAATTGCCAGTGCCAGCAGTATAATTGGCTCGACTACACCAGACACATCTCGTTGTTGGGCTAAAGTCTGATAAACGCGATCGTAGGCATCATCTACAGTATCATCCAGATGCTTTAAACGGCGTCCACTCGCTTCATCGAAATCTCCTAAAGCCTTTAAGCTAGTTGCTAGCATCGCCTGCGCGTGAAGAGACATAGCTTCAATGTCGGGCATCGACCTATGAGGCGCGTAAGGAAAAATTTTAATCGCAATTTCAGCTAAATCCTCAGCATAATCGCCAATGCGCTCTAAATCTCGCACCAGCTGCATAAAGGCACTCAAGCAGCGCAAATCGGGAGCTGTAGGCGCTTGTAGCGTCATAATTGCCGTACAGTCTGATTCGATTTGACGATAAAAGCGATCGATCTTTTTATCTAATCGGGGGAGCTCCTCAGCTGCTGTTAAGTTACGAGCAAATAACGCTTGGTGGCTGAGGCGAAATGATTGTTCTACCAAGGCACCCATGCGTAATACATCCCGTTCTAAGCGCCTAATGGCGCGTGCGAGTTGTGGTCTTTGAGGATTGGGAGTATTATCGACGGCTTTCACACTTGTTGTCTCAAAGGTGAAGATATTACTAACTATAGTCTTGGCTTAGGGAGTTTGCCATAACTTCAGGAAATTGGAGTTGCATCCACGCACCACCAGTTTCTGGATGGTTCATCGCTTTGATTGAACCACCGTGGGCAATTAGAATTTGCTCAACGATCGCTAATCCTAATCCATTGCCAACGATCGCTCCTATAGAATTACTATCTTGGGGGGAATGAGTTCGCGCTTTATCTCCTCGATAAAATCGCTCAAAAACGTGGGGTAAATCTGCTTCAGAAAAGCCGACTCCAGAATCAATAAGATTTATTTCCAAGATTGAGGAAGCAGGATCGTTATCCTTTGTGGATAATATTTTCGCTTCAACATGAATACTTGTGCAAGGAGGACTGTACTTAATGCTATTGTCTAGCAAATTCAGAAAAACCTGGTAAATCCGGGGTTTATCTGCCTTAATCCACAGATTTTCGGGGCCAGAATAAGAAAAAGACAAATGTTGGCGTTGTGCCAAAGGTTCTAGCGTTTCCCAAACAGATGTAATCAGCGATCGCAATTCTACAGCTTTGGCTTGCAATTGCATATTTGGGTTTGCTTCCATTTGGGTAAGGTCTAACCAGCTTTGCACTAAGTTAATTAGCCGGTCAACTTCTTGCATCAGGCGGTTAACCCAGCGATTTAAAGGTGGTTCTAAACGGTTTTGTAAAGTTTCTACAACTAAGCGAATCGAAGTCAAGGGCGTTCTGAGTTCGTGTGCTAGATCGGAAAAAGAGCGATCGCGTGCTTGATTTATATCTAATAGAGGTTGACGATTTTCTAAAAAGACTCCCACTTGTCCATTGGGTAAAGGCAAGCTAGAGGCCCGCAAAGCCAGAGATTTAATTGTTGCCATCTCTGCTGCATCATCACAAGATGGATGAAATACCCATTCTCCCGTCTGGGGTTTTTGGCGATCGCGAGTTTGCTCAATTAAATGGTCGAGTTCATAAGACCTGACCAACTCCAATAACAAGCGCACCTGTTCTGGTTGCCACCTTTGCAGATACAAAATTTCCTGCGCCTGTCGATTGCACCACAGCAGTTGATTTTCCTCATCCACCTGCAAGTATCCCACTGGAGCCAAATTTAGCAGGTCTTGATAAGTTTGCAACGACTGCTGCAAATCTTGCCGCTGCTGTTTCACCATCGCTATTTCTTGCCGCAACCCAGGAATCAGCAGCAGTCCCATCTTGTCAGAATGCGAGGTTAACGGTCGGAGTAAGCGCCTCAGGTAGCGGTTAAGTTGAACCTGTTGCCAAACCCAAAACCCAATGCCTACCGCTAAACCCAGAAAAAATCCCAATAAAAGCATTTGAGTTGTTAGTTTCTTGGTGACTACTAAAAACTAACAACTATCCCAGCTAATTATCCAAACCTATAGCCAAAACCTCTTACAGTCACAATATATTCGGGATGGCTGGGGTCTTGCTCTAATTTTTCGCGCAACCACCGAATGTGAACGTCTACGGTTTTACTATCGCCAACAAAATCCGGCCCCCAAACCTGATCGAGCAATTGTTCTCGTGACCATACCCGGCGGGCATAACTCATAAACAGTTCCAGCAAACGGAACTCTTTAGGAGAAAGACTCACTTCTTGACCGCGAACTAGCACGCGACATTCTTGGGGATTTAAGGAGACATCCTTAAATTTTAATACTGGTATTGGTGGTAAATTGCTTAGGCGTTGGCGGCGGAGTAAAGCGCGACAACGAGCAACTAACTCGCGCATACTAAAGGGTTTGGTCAGGTAGTCATCTGCACCCACCTCTAACCCCAAAACACGGTCAGTTTCACTACCCTTAGCACTGAGCATTAAAATAGGTACTGGGTTGCCTTGATGACGCAGCAAACGGCAAATATCTAGCCCATTGATTTGCGGTAGCATCAAATCAAGAATGACCAGATCGAAGGGAAGTTCCCCTGAATTGGTTTCAAAACTTTTCAGATACTCTATAGCAGACCGCCCATCGGGAGCAGTTATCACCCCATAACCTTCTTCTTCCAGAGCTACAGCTAGCATTTCCTGGATTAATTCTTCATCTTCTACTACTAGAATACGGCTGGTTTGTCCAATGTCCGTTCTGGCAGAGTACTTGGTCGATTCACTGGTATACATTGATATCACAAAAGTCTAGGACTGTGCTTGTATCAATTAGGATGATCAAGTCTATTATCTCGCCTTACTGCAACTGCGCTTCTACTAGGGTCAATTCTTTTAGATTTTATTTACATAAAGTAACATACACCACAGCAGTCTTCTAAATCATAAATCACTGTGCCAGCAAGCTTCTAAATAGTTTTTAATTAAAGACTTTGAATTTTCGATTGTGTCTTCACAAGATGGAAAGACATTATTGGATGAAGGATTATCTTGACAGAGGAGATTAGTTTAGGTATATTTATTTTAGTACAAATGTACTGTTAAACCCCAAAGGGAAAACTATACCTAAAAAACAGAAAGACATATATGTGGAAAATTCCTACCCACTAAGTGTCAGATGTGGATCATTTCAGTATTTCCACGGCGTTAAAAATGTTGATTAAAAAGCTACTCTGATGTCTGCATAGGGTAGTCATTGGTATGGCTTGCTACCCAATAAATCATTTGCCTATTGAAGGGAGTTGGAAGATGACTACAGTTGGAGTCAAAGACAGCAAACAACAACTAATGCAAGCATTTCAACAAATTATTATCCACAGAAAAAAACTTGAATCTAAAATAGCAACCAAACAAGAGGAAGCAGAGAAGGCAAAAAGTCAAGAAATTCTGCAAGCAGCTTCTGCATATACAGTTGATAGTATTGTCAAAGGTTTAGCTGATTTACAATTGGAGTTTGGCAGTATTCTCAACGGATTATCTGAAAAACTAGCTCAGGAAAACTCCAAGTTAGATGAATTGAACCGAGCTATAGAAATTGAAACCCAACGTCTACAAGAACTGCAACAAATTAGAGTTGTAGCGGATACTCTAGATGTTTTAAGTCAAGAACATCAAGAAAAATTAAAAATTCTCGAACAAGATACTATTAGCAAAAGGGAAGCACTAGAGAAAGAAATTACAATCAGGCGAAAAGAATGGCAAAAAGAACAAGCAGAGTATGAAGAAAAACTCAAAGCATACAATGATTTATTAGCCAAAGATCGCCAGAAAGAACAAGAAGAATTTCAGTATAAATTAGAAACTACTCGTAAACTCAATACAGACAGCTACGAAGGGATAAAGCGCCAACAACAAAGGGAAATACAAGAAAACTCTCAGAAGAAAGAGAAAGATTGGGCAGAACGAGAAAAAATCTTCGCTGAACGCCAACCACTCTTTGCAGATTATCAACAAAAGGTAACTACGTTTCCTAGCGAACTGGAAGAAGCAGTTAAGAAGGCTAGAGAAGAAGCAATTAAAGAAACAAGCCAAAAAGCTAAAATTGATGCTGATTTATTTGAAAGAGAATGGGAATCTAATAAGCAGAGTTATGAACAAAAAATTCAATCTCTGGAAGAAACAATTAAGAAACAATCTGAGCAAATAGAAGGTATTTCTGCTCAATTGCAAACTGCATTAAAACAAGCACAAGACTTAGCTATGAGGGCTTTTGGTAGTTCTAACCCTAAATAGTTGTGAGTTCATAGCATCTTAATCATTTTGAATTCCTGAAGAGGAGGTTTGTTGTGGTGGTGAAAAAACCGACTGATAAGAATACTAAAGTAGAAATTCTTCAGGCGTATGAAGAGTTAGCAAAAGAAAAAGCAGTACTGAAATCAGAACTTGATAAAGTTGGCAAAGAAAGCAAGTCTGAAACTAAAGAACAGCCTAAATTAGAACAAAAAACAGCTATGAATCAGCTTTCTAGTGTCCAACAAAAGATGAACAATACAATTGAAAGCTTGGCAAAAATTCAATTAGGGTTTGGCAGTGCTGCTAATGAATTATCAGAACAGTTAACCACAAAAGCCTCAAACTTGGAAGAAATTAGGCGAACTTTAGAAGAAGAAATCCAACAATTAACACAACTGCATAATTTAGAAATTTCTGATGATATCTTGGATACTCTTATCCAAGCTTATGAAGATAATACTAAAGCTTATCAGGAAGAATATAGCGAACGTTCTGAAGTGTTATTCCAAGAAATACTAGAGCAAAGAAATACTTGGGGAAAAGAACAAGAAGAACAGCAACGGGCGATAAAAGAACGGAATGAAAACTTAAATAAAACTCGGCAACGCGATGCAGCAGAGTATAAATATAATTTAGAACTCCAACGACAACTGCAAAATGACGAATACGAGCAACAGCAAAAAGCGCTATATAAGCAATTAGAAGAATTACTACAAGAAACAGAAAAGCAATGGGCTGAACGGGAGAAAGCAATTTCTGAGAGAGAGAAACAATTTGAAGAGTTAAAAGCCAAGGTAGAGGCTTTTCCGAAAGATAAAGAAGTAGCCATCAAAAAAGCTACAGAAGAAGGTAAAGGCATCGCCCACTACCAAGCTAAAGTCAAATCAGATTTATATTCTAAGGAAGTAGAAGGGCAAAAGCGTTTCTATGAACAAAGACTGCAATCTCTAGAACAAACTATTACTAATCAAGAGACGCGAATTCAAAATCTTTCTAAACAACTGGAATCCGCTCTCAAACAAGTTCAGGATTTGGCAGTTAAAGCTATTGAAGGTACTTCAAATGTTAATTCATATCAGGCAATCAAAGAAATAGCTTTAGAACAGGCAAAGACTCAAGCGAAAAATAAGTAAGCTGATTTATTTTTGATGAAAATTGCAGAGACTTAAATTAAATTAAGTCTCTGCAAGTAACTCTAATGCTTTTTATTCAGTTTTCTTTGGTTTTTTGAGGTCTGGCGGAGGTTGTACTTTCTTTTTCTTTGTTGGGCTAGCCTGCGTTTGCTTCAATGCTTTGTTGGAATTTTGTTCTTGACTAGACATAATACTAAGTTTTAATATTTACTACAATATTTCTCACATTAAAGTATCATTGATTACATAAATATATCACAGAGAATTTAAGTTTAACTAAAACAAGTTAGTAAATAATATTACCCCTGTAGGAACCTTCACTTTTAACAGGATAAATACAAATCTTAATAAATATCTCATGCAAAAGAGACTTAGCACTGCTACGTCTCTACAAGGGTTCTGGATAATCCATATTTAATTTATGGAGATGTTTAATAGCGGGGGTGCGATCGCCTCAGCTAACTACAATAGATTGAATTTCTATCGGGGGTTGAATCTCTGTTTCAACTTGAGCCTCGACAATTGACGTATAAATTGGAATATCAACTTGTATGGCTTCAAAGCTCACAACTAGAGAGTATGGAACGCTAGCTTCTGGATCGTTATTCCAACCTTCATGTCCAACAACTGCAATGGAAAATGCTTCTGTGAGTTCAAATGAATTTACAACAGCCCAATCTTTTTGAAGGGTTCCTGCACTTCTAGATACACCTTTAATTATTCCATGATGATTTTGTTTGCCGAGCATCCATTTAAAAAGACCTTCTCCCTTCTCCGCATCTTCTGGAGCATCAAACTCTTTCAAAACTCTAGCCTTAAAAAGTTCTGGATCTTCTCCTTTTTTACTACATTCCCAATCAAGCCAAGTTGAAAGATATTTTCGACGATTTCTACGGGTTCGACGTGGTTGGGCTTTGTATGATAAAGTAACCTCTAAAAGAATCTTAAATGCCTCTCCTTGAGAACGTAATTTTTCTGGCAGTTTTACTTGGTAAATATGAGCTTGTTTAGCTACAATACGCCGCTCTCCTGTTGTCATCAAAGTGATTCGATTGGGAGAATTACCCAAAGCACGATCAACATCGGGAAGACCATAGCCAATTTGACGAAGAACGTGGAATTTATTAACATCATCTGCCACTGTCCATTCAGGCCACCTTGCTGATTGCACTATTAATGCACGGTAAAGAAGGCAACTCTCATGAGGTAGTTCAGCAGCAAGACGTGCTGCAACATGGCTTACTTTTGGTGCTGCAAAAGAAGTACCAACTTTATCAGCCCCAATTGCTAGACCACCGTTCAAAGTTGACCGTACTAATTCGGGACAAACATCTTTAGGAAAAGTTATGTTTGGTGGTGTACCTTCATCTGTTACTAAATCTCCACCATACTCAACTACTTCTGGTTTAATTGTTTTCCAAATTCCCAATCCAGAGCATGAAAATGCTGATGGTTTATCACTTTGTGAAATAGAAGAATAGGGGGGTGAGTTATAAGAAATTGAAGCAATAGAACCAACCGTTAAAGCTTGAAAACTTTGTGCTGGATCAGCAATTCTGCAAGAACTATCTAATAAATAATCTGGATATATTCTATTTGCAGCAAGATATTCTTTGACAGATAATCTTGTAAAGCCAATTTTACCATCTAGAGGTAAGTTTCCTGCTGAGACAATAAAGAGAATATCATTTTGCCATGTTAGATTATCAATAGCTGACGCCCAAGCACTCATATATCGAGTTCTACAAGGAACAGAAGCATTGATAGAATGATTAAATAATCTTGTTCCGGCTTGTGTTTGGTAAATTCCTACAATCTCATCTAAAAGATTAGGTGGAAATAGTTGCTTAGGTAATTTACATTTTTCATCTAAAACTCTTGCATTTTGAATCCAGAAAATACAGTTTTTACCTTCTGTACGAGGTATAGTTCTTGGATAAAGAACAGCGCCGGCTACACTCGTTCCGTGTCCACCATTAACATAATCAGCAGTTTTATTTATCTCTCTAGGAACCCAAGATATAGAGTTTACTGAGTCAATCGCTGCTTTTAGTAATGGATGTCTTTCTTGAATACCACTATCTATAATACATACTTTGGGAGCATTCAATTCTGGAGGTTCTAATTGAAATAAGGGGAAGAAAGAATCATATAATTTTTCTTTTTGAAGAAGTTCTAAAAATTCATTTGGTTCACTGACATCAAAAATATATGGAAAACTGAAAACTAAATCTTTTATTCCTTTACCGATAATTTGAATTCTACATAAGAAACAGTCTGGTATATGAGCATATTTAGAAATATGTCCATCAATATTTTTTATGATTACTCCATTATATGTTTGATGTTGAACAAAATCTAGAAATTGCTCCTCAATTTCATATTTTACATTATCCCATTCTTCATAGGATAAATTACGTTGGTTAATCCAGTTATTAACTCTTTGAATAAACTGGTAGTTACTTTCATGAGTTTTTTGTACTGGATAGTCAGTAAATTGATCTTTATTTCCTATACAGGATAATCCTACATCAACAGTATATATTTGGTCATCTTTAACTTGATTCCAATGTTCCATTAATTCTTCGGAAAGAATATATTCTGGTCTTTTAGTTCCATCGAAAATTTTCCATATATTAGAAATTTGTTCATTTCCAAAATTTTCCGTGACAAGTTTTACTAATTTTTTTTGAAATTCACTAATTTCTTGTTCAGCATCAACTTCAGCAGTATGAGATTCCTTTAGCTGAGAAATGATTTGATTATTATTTATTGAAGATTTCTCTGGATTATCATGAATATTTTCGTTGTGTAAGCTAATCTCGAAAATATATGGAAAATTAAAAATTAAATCTTTTAAACCTTGTCCAGATATTTGAATACGGCAAGAAAAACTATCTGGAAGTTGGGCTAACTTAGGAATATCTTCGTCAGTATTCTTTAAGAACATTCCTTTATTTTCTTGAATCAAGGCTTTAAATTCATTTTCTCTTACTGACTTAATTTCATCCCATTGTTGATATATTAATTGACGTTTTTTCATCCAGCTATCGATTCTTTGAAAAAATTGAGCATCACTTTCAAGATGATTGCTTGTTGGATAATTAGGAAATAAAGGATTACTTCCTAGACAAGATATTCCTACATCAACAGTATATATTTGGTCATCTTTAACTTGATTCCAATTTTCTATTAAATCTTGGGCAAAAATATATTCGAGTCTTCTACTTCCATCTATAATTTCCCAAATTTCTGCAACTTTATTACCACCACGTTCTTTATTAATAAATTTTTCTATCTTTTTTTGGAACTCACTTAGTTCTATATCAAGGGAAATAGCAAGAATATATCCATCCTCCAATTCAGCAATTACTTCAATGCCAAATGTTCTAAGTCTATCTGCATCGAAACAAGAAGGATCTATCTTTAAAATAAGCGAGATAGGATAGAGAACTTGAGATTTGTTCTTTTCTTCACGTTTTTCTTGAGTATCTTGCCAATCAAATATTAAGGTTTCAATAGAAACCTTTAGTTGATTGCCATGTTCTTGGCGATTACCCAAATTAGCAACTGTTATTGGATTTCTTATTAATCCACCTGGTAGCGATGCAGCACGTCCTTCTGTTGTCAGCCTAAGCGGGATATGCGGAAAACTCTGAGAACCTTCAACCATTTATTTCTCCGAACACCAAAAATTAATACTAGGAAACTTTGATTTCTGCGATCGCTTCTTCTAAGTGTTCCTGAATCACTAGCTCCTCTCGCTCAAGAATTGCTCTTTTAGCTGCATCTTGTGCAACCCTCACAGCTTGAGCCGCAGAAAAATCTCTCATCTGCTCAATGATCCTTGTCCAGTTGATAGATCCGACTTCAATTGCAGATAGTGTTTCCTTTAGTATAAATTCTAGCTCCTGTTCTCCGGGTTTGGGTACTGCGATCAAATCATCAAATCTTCTCCAAAGGGCAGTATCCAGAGATTTATTCAAATTTGTTGCTGCTACTAAAAGCCCAAAAGAGGGTTGATACTCATCCAAAATTTGAAGAAATGTATTGACTACTCGCTTAATTTCTCCTACTTCTTGAGAGTCTTCTCGTGTCTTAGCAATTGAGTCACATTCATCAAGAAACAATAAACATGGACTTTTTGAGGCATCCTCAAATACAAGTCTTAAATTGCTGGCAGTTTCGCCTAAAAAAGACGACACCATTGCATCAAACCGAACTTTCAAGAGTGGTAATCCTGTATTCCAAGCTAAACGTTCTGCTCCTAGTGTCTTTCCACACCCAGGAGGCCCATATAAAAGAATTTTTTGTCTGTAACGCAATCCATGATGAGCAAGCCTATCTCTAGCCGCATACTCGCGTTCAATTCGACAGAAACGTTTTTCAATATTTATTGGCAACACCATGTGATGCCGCAAATGATCCCTTGGTATGATAGTTACTAAAGGAAGATTAAATCGCTTACTGGTTGATAATTCAGTTAATGTCTGTAAGTTTTCTGGTACTGAAGAAGCAGGTTTGCTAATGTTAGTAGGCTTCTCTTTCTGGCTTTTTTTAGTGATATTCTCTAACTGGTCAGCTAAGAGAGTATGTCCCTTACTGCGTTCTTCCTCAATCACTAGGTATGTAAGCTTATCAATCGCGTCTTGATCTGAACTAGCGATCGCTCTAAAAAATCTCTTGAGAAGCTCTGCTTTCATAGTGCCTCTCAGTATAAATAGTAATTTTGGACTAGCTTAGTACTATTGTACTATGAAAGTATAGTGCGTTATAAATCATAACGCGATCAGCTTGTTTCTAATCATTATATTAAGTTATATAACAAAAAATCATTCTTCTGCTTAGAAATTTACTATATCTAAACATAAGACATTGCTTTCAAGGTCTATATAATCTTCCCCTTCAATCAATAACAAAGTCATCATATCTCCCTCAACAAACCCTGTTAATCTGAAATCAGATATAGCTTTTAGTTCCTCCATAGATACTTTCTTAGAATAGTATTTAAATATAATTTTAATTGCTTTATCTTTATCTAGATAATACTGATAGCTACTATCCTTTTGCATCAAATGTTCTACAATTTTTGTTATCCGGGCTAGAAGTACGTCTCTTTCCTCAGAAACTTCCTGCATAACTTCCTCCCAATTAGTAACTTATTACTCCAATTATAGCTAATCTTTCTTTACATAAAAAAGGCGGGCCTTTCAGCCCACCTCACAAAATTTTGAGAATATTCTGTTGCTATTAACCCAACAATTGTTTAGCCTTAGCTAACACATTATCAACGCTAAAGCCAAACTTCTCTAGACAAACACCGCCTGGAGCCGAAGCACCAAAGCGATCGATACTAACAGTATCGCCTTCAGTACCTATGTACTTATGCCAACCGAAACTAGCGGCAGCTTCTACAGACAAACGCTTGGTGACAGCTTTCGGCAGAACGGACTCTTTATAAGCCGCATCCTGTGCTTCAAACAGTTCCCATGAAGGTAGCGAGACAACACGGACTTTCTTGCCTTCAGCCTTGAGTTTTTCGGCTGCGCCGACGGCGAGGCTCAGTTCTGAACCAGTTCCAATCAGGATGAGATCGGGTGTACCTTCGCTATCCACCACGGTGTATCCACCCTTTGCCACGCCCTCAACCGATGTACCAGCCAAGTTAGGAACGTTTTGACGGGTAAACGCCAAAAGAGACGGAGCGTTTTGCTTCGCTTTCTCGATCGCTATTTTATAAGCACCAGAGGTTTCGTTACCGTCTGCGGGACGAAACACGGTTAAATTAGGAATAGCTCGTAAGGAAGCCAGAGTTTCAATCGGTTGGTGTGTTGGCCCATCTTCACCTTGTCCTATGGAATCGTGGGTCATCACCCAAATCACGCCAGCTTGAGAAAGTGCGGATAAGCGGATGGCAGCACGCATATAGTCTGTGAAGATTAAGAAGGTAGCACCGTAGGGAATTAATCCCGAACTGTGCAACGCTATACCATTACAGATTGCGCCCATACCATGTTCCCGTACCCCAAAGTGGATGTTGGGATTTTCGTAGTGCCCTTTTTGGAAGTCGCCCTTGCCTTTGATTTCAGTCAAGTTGGAGTGGGTTAAGTCAGCCGAACCACCAATCAATTCAGGTAAAACTGCCGCCAGTTTGTTGAGGCAAGTTTCTGAGTGTTTACGGGTGGGCAGTCCTTTGTCTTCGGGGGTGTAGGTGGGTAGTACTTTATCCCAGCCGTCGGGTAGTTTGCTGCTTAGGTAACGTTCAAATTCAGCTGCTTCTTCGGCATACTTAGCTTTGTAGTCGGCAAATGTTTTGTTCCATTCGTCTTCGTAGCCTGCGCCGCGCTCAACTGCTTTGCGTGTGTGGTTGAGGGCTTCTTCTGGGATTACGAAAGGTTCGTATTCCCAACCCAAATTCTTCCGAGTCAATTCTATTTCGTCTCCACCAAGGGCAGCACCGTGAACGCCAGCGGTGTTTGCTTTATTGGGGGAACCGTAACCAATAATGGTTGTTACTTTGATGAAAGAAGGCTTATCGGTGACAGCTTTGGCTGCTTCAATTGCTTTAGCGATCGCTTCTAAATCGGTGTTGCCGTCCTCAACGTGTTGGACGTGCCAACCGTAAGCTTCAAAGCGCTTGGAAACATCTTCGGTGAATGCCACATCTGTGGAACCGTCGATGGAAATGTGGTTGTCGTCGTACAGAGCGATGAGTTTGCCTAATCCCAAGTGTCCTGCGTAAGAAGCAGCTTCACCCGAAATTCCTTCCATGTTACAACCGTCACCCACAATTACGTAGGTGTAATGGTCAACAATCTTGGTATCGGGTTTGTTAAATTTAGCGGCAAGGTGAGCTTCGGCGATCGCTAAACCAACTCCATTGGCAATTCCTTGACCTAAAGGGCCAGTGGTGACTTCTACGCCTGGGGTCATGAAGTTTTCGGGGTGTCCAGGGGTTTTGGATTCCCATTGACGGAATTGTTTGATATCTTCGATGGTGACGCTATCGTAGCCTGTCAGGTACAGTAGGGCGTACTGCAACATCGAGCCATGACCGGCAGATAAGACAAAGCGATCGCGGTTAAACCATTTGGGATTCTTGGGATTAAACTTCATAAAGCGATCCCAAAGGACAAAAGCCATCGGAGCCGCACCCATTGGTAGTCCTGGGTGTCCCGATTTTGCTTTTTCTACGGCATCAACAGCCAAGAAGCGGATCGAGTTAATAGCCAGTTCTTCGACGGACAATTCTTTGGCGGATTGGGTTGCAACAGTCATAATCTCTTGTTTTTAACGACGGGTTAGCACTCTTCGTAGCTTCTCTTGCTGGGGTTATTTTAGATTCCCCACAGTATCCTCATCATCCCACTCCCGCTTGTCGATGGACAAGCGGGATCTCCTGAGTTTCTGGTGATAAATCAAGCTGATAATTGGGTCATGCTGAACGCTTAAATTATATCGGAATGATATTTCTGATACTTTGGGCATTGGGCATGGGGCATTGGGCAAACGAGCAAAGTTGGATTAAACTACTGAATTCTTACTCCTGACTCCTGCCTTCTGCCTCCTGCCTCCTGCCTCCTGCCTCTTTTAAACGTATTTCTTAAAGGCCAGTGTGACATTATGACCGCCAAACCCAAAAGAATTGGATATTGCTATCTCGACTTTTTGAGCGCGGCTAGAGTGAGGCACGTAATCTAAGTCACACTCTGGATCGGGATTTTCCAGATTGATTGTCGGTGGAATTTGGTCATTAGCGGTCGCTAGTACTGTTGCAACTGCTTCAATACCTCCAGAACCGCCCAATAAATGACCTGTCATCGATTTGGTGGAGCTAATTGCCACCTTATAAGCATGTTCTCCCAAAGCTTTTTTGATTGCTGAGGTTTCAGTTGAATCATTAGCTGGGGTACTAGTGCCGTGGGCATTAATATAGCTAATTTGTTCGGGAGTTATGCCAGCATCTTTGAGCGCTAGTTCGATCGCTCTAGCGGCTCCAAGCCCACCAGGTACGGGGGAGGTGATATGGTAGGCATCACAGGTCATACCATAGCCGATCATTTCGGCATAAATATGAGCGCCGCGACTTAGGGCGTGTTGCAGTTCTTCGAGAATTAAAATTCCCGCACCTTCACCCAAAACAAATCCGTTGCGATCGCGGTCAAAAGGACGGCTAGCATGAGTCGGGTCATCATTGTTAAAAGACAGTGCCTTGCAGGCGGCGAACCCAGCTATCGACAATGGTGTGACAGCTGACTCCGTTCCCCCACAAATCATCGCTTGGGCATATCCCCCTTGAATTAAGCGAAAAGCATCTCCAATGGCATTAGAACCAGCAGCACAGGCAGTTACAGGACAAGAGTTTGGCCCTTTAGCACCCGTGTGAATTGCCGTTAATCCTGCGGCCATATTGGCGATCATCATTGGGATCATGAATGGACTACAGCGATCGGGCCCACGGTTGAGGTAGATAGTTTGCTGGTCTTCTAATACCTTAATCCCACCAACGCCAGAACCGATCATCACACCTACCTGTTCTGCATTCAGGTCATTAATCGCTAACTCCGAGTTAGCTAGAGCCTGTTTTGCTGCCGCAACCCCAAATTGGGAAAACCGATCCATACGCTTGGCCTCTTTGCGTTCCAAGTAATCATGCGGATCGAAGTTTTTCACCTCACCAGCAATTCGGCAATCATGGCTAGACGCATCAAATAATGTGATGTAGTCAATGCCATTACGTCCACTCAATAATCCATCCCAATATTCTGTTGCTGTGTTACCTATAGGTGTAATCGCGCCAACACCAGTTACAACAACGCGTTTACGTGTATGATCTGTCATGATTCAGTTAAAAATGGCGAAAAAGCAGCAGGCAAAAAATTTGAGGTTAGCGACTAGGTACTGGTGAGCCAGCGCGGTCTTAAAGGTTTCCTTTACGAGCGACTGGCATCGGATTTGCTGACTTCAAGTGAGTGTCGTTAACGTCAGCATTAGTGACATTAGCAGCGTCACGCGAAGAGTGGCTAGATATTAGAGAAAAATCTCCCCAATCCCAATCCCCAATTCCAATCCCCAGTTAAGCTGAGGCGGTTACTTTGTTATTGATGTAATCTACTGCCTCTTGAACCGATGTAATCTGCTCGGCAGCTTCGTCGGGAATTTCGATATCAAATTCTTCTTCCAAAGCCATCACCAACTCAACGGTATCGAGGGAATCTGCTCCCAGGTCTTCCATGAACTTGGCTTGTGGTGTAACTTTGGCATCGTCGTCAACACTCAGTTGTTCGGTGACGATTTTCTTGACCTTTTCAAAAATTTCCGTTTGGCTCATAAATAAAAGTCCTTAACCACTTGCTACGATCTGCTCTTTAGAGGAGACATTGTTTTGAGCATATACATCTTATCGTCAAGCGCGATCGCCCGCATACTTCCAAGGGTTTTTCTGCTAGAAAACCTTTCCCATTCCTAAAATAAATCGGATAAGTTTTCTCTTAACACTTGAACTGTAGAGCGCGTTACGCCATCGCCGATCCCGTGTAAATGCTTTGGTTTTCCAATTATTGCTAAAATTTTTGACAATGTCTCATCGGTATTTACAGCCTTGCTAGCAATTAAGAATATGTAGATGCTGCGACCTTTTAACCTAGACGCTTAAAAGGTAGCTAAACGTCAAACATCAGAATGATGCTAACAAGGAATGATAAAACAGTTATTGTTTAGAGCGATCGCTCTAACCCAAACATACTTCTATGCTACCTCAGACACTGAAATACGCTTACTTCCCTGGTTGTGTTGCTCAAGGGGCCTGTCGGGAACTTTACCAATCAACTCAAGCGCTCACCCAAGCACTGGGCATTGAACTAGTTGAACTTAAAAAAGCTGCTTGCTGCGGTTCCGGCACATTTAAAGAAGATTCGCAACTGCTAGAAGATACAGTCAACGCCAGAAATATTGCCCTAGCAGAAGAATTAAATCTGCCCTTGCTTACCCATTGCAGTACTTGTCAAGGTGTTATCGGTCACGTCAATGAACACCTGAAAGAATGTAAGACTTCTAACCCTGTCTACATTGAACAGGTTAATGGCTTGCTACATAAAGAAGGCTGTTCGCCTTATCGCGGCAGTACTGACGTTAAACATCTTCTTTATGCCTTGGTGACAGATTACGGTTTAGAGGAAATTACCAAACGCGTCACCCGAAAGTTAACTGGATTAAAATGTGCGGCTTTTTATGGCTGTTATCTCCTCCGCGCCCAAAAATCTATGCCTGATGACGACCCTTTCCAACCGGAAGCGATGGAAAATATGTTTCGGGCAGTGGGTGCAACACCAATTTATTACCGAGGGCGGACACAATGTTGTGGTTGGCCCCTTGCTAGTTATGCCACTACCCAATCTTTTAAGATGGCGGGGATGCATATTCAGGACGCTTTAGCGTCTGGTGCTGACTGTATAGTTACACCTTGTCCTCTGTGCCACTTAAATTTAGATTCCCGTCAGCCAGAGGTAGAAAAGGTGATTGAACAAAAGCTAGGTTTACCAGTGTTGCATTTACCCCAATTGATTGCTTTGGCACTTGGCGTTAGTCCAAAAGAACTGGGTTTAGACCGTCACATTGTTTCCACAAAGCCAGTGTTGGAAAAATTAGGATTTTAGTTTTAGGACTAGGCCTTTTAATCTGACTGGTAAAATCTCTTTTTTTCTCTGCGTCCTTTGCGTCTGTGCGGTTCAAAAGTCTTTTATTTAACCACAGAGGCGCAGAGAACACAGAGTTATTCAAAAATTGCCGAATAATTCAGGAGCAAAGCAAGAATAGCTGCGCCAAGGCGTTAGTCGTATAGAATAACCTTGTTGTATTCTGACAACTGACGCCAATATTGCTGTTTTGATAAAAAAATTTCCAAAATTAACCAACTTACAATATATAAGACTGGTAATTTTGGATAACTTTAATTAAACTTTAATTTTGAGAATCGCTCTGGTATTAGCTTCGTAAAGTCAACGCTTCTTTTTCGATGTTTTCATCCATCCAAGAAAACATATCGCCAATTGATTTAACCATATCTTCAACTCCTTCACGGAAGAGTTCTACATCTTTCTCAGACTTGGTATAAATTTGAGCCACTTGAATCAATTCGTCTGTATGTTCTGGATCTAAGTGGCAGTGGAGATGAAAATATTCGATGGTATGGTCATCAATACCTTTAAATATCTTACGAAGCCCTTCGATGTATTTGATAAAAATTCCAGGTAAGACTTGCTCAATTGCTGCAAATCTTCCTAAAGAGCGTACTATAGGTTCATCATCACAAAATTCAAATTTCTTAAAGCGTAATGCCGGAATGAGAAACGCTCCATCTTCGGCATTGATATCAATTTGAGGACAATCAATACCTTTCATAAAACGCATAAATAATGCTACATGAGCAAGGTCTGAGTTGAGTTCTCCATGCTCAGTAAATGCATTTTCTAGCATAATCGTTCTAGCATGGTAACTATCCATTTTAGACGCGACTTTCAGAAAAGCCATATTGAATCTGTTTGAGCCAGGTAGCATTTTCATTGCAAACTGTCGGATTGCATCTTGTGAAAATTCTCCTTTGGCAAAGCGTTGAACAAAGGGATGTAGAGACAAATCTTGCGCAGTTGTGATTTTTAATAAAACTTGCTGTAATTGGTTGGATATCTTAGCATCCAAAGAAAGAGTTGCAGTCATTATTTTAGCAGATAAGTGGGTTGTTGTTGATGCTTGATTGTCTAATTGGGCGTGAATATCTAGATAATTATTCACGCAGCTTGCATAGCAAAAAATGCATACTCTTTGCAACTATGTTTTAGAGTATGTTTGCAAATGCTGATTAACAAATACTTGATTGACTGATTTAATGTGAATAATGAACAATTACTCAGGCAGTTTACATAGTAAAATGTGCAAACCTTTTGTAACCATATTTCACAAGTTTGCAAATCCTGATTTAGGTTAGGATAAGCTTGAAAATTGAGATTATCTTCAATAATTGAGGCTAAACTTTAACTAGAATGCGTTCCAAAAATTTTTGTTTTTGGTTAGCTGAAATATACGTACAGTTATCATGAATAATTTATTACCTCTTTTGGAAATATTCCGTACAAGTTCGTACTTTGTCTTAATAAAAATTCTAGTGTCTTATTTTTTTGTAAGCAAATAAAAAAACATCATTAACTAAATCTTTATTTTTTTCGACAAATTTCTAAAGTTGGTATAAACTTACAACCAACTTTTTTTGTCATCTGTCAATAGGAATAAAAATAAAATCCTCTTGAAGAAGAATACAGAATGGGACGTGCAAGATTCACGCCCCACAAGAATTATTTTGAATTTAGTTATGCAATTTAGATAAGTTTCAGCTTAATCATTGCTATTTTTGAATTTACGTTGCAATTGTTTTAGCGATTGATACATATCTGGCAGGCGACCATAAACAGCAGATACCTTGAGATATAGTTTGTAAGGAAGGGCTGGAGTTCCGCAGACAATTTCTCCTGGGGCAACATCGTTATGAATTCCAGTTTGAGCAGATGTCATCGACCCATCTCCCATCTTCACTTGATTGACTATTCCTGTTTGTCCAGCTAAAATAACGCGATTTCCCAGTTGAACCCCTCCTGCCATGCCAACCTGACCTGCGATCGCACAGCCAGAACCGATTTTGCAACCGTGACCTATTTGCACTAAGCTATCAATTACTGTATTGCGACCTACCCGTGTTTCTCCGACTGCTGGGCGGTCAATACCAGTGTTGCAACCAACTTCCACGCCATCTTCTAAGACTGTATAGCCTGATTGTTCCATTTTGAACCAACCAGTCCGGGTAGGAACAAAACCAAAGCCTTCTGCACCAATGACAGCACCACTGTGAATGACGCAATCTGCACCGATGTGGGTGCGTTCGTGGATGGTACAGTTAGCGTGTAAGGTAGTGCGATCGCCTATTTTGGCATCTGGATAAATCACTACATTGGGATGAATAATTGCGCCATTGCCAATTTCTACCCCTTGTTGAATCACAGCATGGGGGCCAATATAAACATCGTTACCAACTTTTGCGGTGGAGTGAATTACAGCGCTGGGATGAATTTCTGGGGTAGGGCGATATGGTTGATAAAAAAGTGCGATCGCTTTGGCAAACAATAGTCGCGGATCTGAGGTTGCTAGCCAGACAATACCCCTTTGTTGTGCAAGCGTCTGTAATTTTTCGTCCTGGGGCAAAATTAAAGCACTAGCATTGGTATTGCCAACAAAAGACCCAAATTTTGCACCTTCTACGTAACTGAGAGTACCGTTGGTAGCTTCATCAATGGCTGCTACCCCTGTAATTTCTGGGTCTTGGTCTGGGTTGCTAGTCAGGCTATGATTGGTAACCGCGTCACCAAATTGACGGAGGATTTCGCTGAATTTCATTGTTGGGTGTGTTCAAAATTGATCTACAATCGCAAGATAATTTTCCCTCTTTATGCTCCAATACAATAATTTTGTAGACGCGTAGCGGTGAGGCAATCAGACTGTTTCTAGTTTCGCTTCAAGTTGGATAACTTTAGTGACATTCTTCTGTTGATGGCTCTGGTGGGCTTACTTTCACTGAATCTTGTCTCAATAGCGTCTTGAGGCGTTGATTATCTTCGGTAGCGATCGTTTCACCATAGTGATGAAGTTGAAAAAGCTGGCAATACCGATTTTGTTTAGCGCAAATCAAGCAGCCATAAGCATGATTGCCGTTACTACCGCATAACCGATGTCCCATCACCGGGCCGAGAGAAATATTTTGCTCGCTAGCAACAGTACTGAGAATTGAGCGCAGTTTTGACTCGAACTCTAATGATAAGTATTGCTTACGTCCTGGTTGTGTGCGATCCCATTCTGGAACGATTAATTCCTGTTTTAACAGACTCGCTTCAATCTCTTCAGACATCACAAGCCCAGATAGAATAACGTGACGGGAAACATGAGGTAATAATGTACGTGCTAATTGCCACATTAAGGCTTCATCAAACCACTCTTCAACTAGTGGACGCAGATACCAACAACAGGGAATGCCAAGGTTTACTAAATCTTGCAGCAACTGTACCCGACTCTGAATTGAGGCTTGCTCATAGCCTGGTTTCAAGGGTGGTAGACTAACAAAGACAGTGACTCGAAGTGAATGAGGTCGCTCTAGAGTTTTTTTGAGGCGTTCTAGAAAAGATTGACCAGGATGGACTTTGGTAGTTATGTAGACTATATTGGCGGCTTTGCGGTCAATCAGTGCATCCAGAATTGATAGTACGCGTTCTCGATGGGCTGGAATAAAAGGGTCAGAGTAATCGCACAGTGAAATTGGAAAGCCCTTTTGTCCCTCTGGGGTAGCAAAAATGTAGTCTAGCAAAAGATCGAGCAGGTCAACCGGAGCTGAGACATCCTGAAAGTTTTGTGGATAATGATGCCAATCACGGTCTTGATGACAGACACAATAGGCACATTCAACCGGACAACGATTCTGAACATTTGGTAGAAATGGATTGAGGCTGAAGTATTTAACAGCACGCTCCTCATCAGGAATACCAAGCACTGGAAAGCCATGCAGCATATACTGGCTTTCTTGCAACGTAATTTCAGACGTAGGATTTTTATCAGTATCCATATATCTTTTATAAAAAAAGTAATACACCCAGAAAAATTTGTCTTCTCTAGAGTGGCTGGTGTGAATATAGAGTGGCAAGGTGGGAAATGCTGGAGGATTAATAAGAATTTTGATAAGTAAATATAATTAAGTAGCGATCGCTGTTCCTAAAGAACTGGTAAATGGGTTGAGGTTAACACGGAGACACTCTTACTAACAAGCTTTAAGAGTATATTTTTGCTATTTTGTACTAGTCAGATAATTAATAATTAAGATAGAGATTATTTATCCTCTAAACAATTCAAATTTTAAAATGATTAATAATATACAAGAATTAAGAGAGCGCTTGTTTGCTAGTGAAATAGTAAAAAATGAGCAAGACCTACAAGGATGTACCTCAGAGGAAATTGCATACATTGAAAGTAAATATGGAGTTTTACCAAGGACTTACAGGGAAATCTTAGGCTTACTTGGGCATAGTGCCGGAAAGCTTGTTAGAGAATCGGAAATTGAGTTTTATTACGACCAACTTATTAAAATGAATGAATGGCAGCAAGAGATTATCCTTGAGTCTATTGCTGAGGGAGAAGAATGTACACCTTTACCTGAAAATGCTTTCTGTATCTGTGCTTTACATGGAGATCCGTGGTTTATTATTGCCAATGGACAAGATGACTGTTCTGTTTATTTTCTAAATGACAGTGGCACAATCACAGAGTCCAGTAAATCTGTGATGGATTGGATAGAGAAATTTGTAGAACAAGTTCAGTATTTAATAAGGAGAGGACTGAGATAAGATTTAAAAGTTATCTTTTTGAGAATAAATAAACTTTAACGATAACGATTATAGTATTCTGCTACATTAATTTTTCTAAGTTCGTAGTAAGGACTTTAGTCCTGATTTTTTTAGCACTTTAGTGCTTACTACGAACTCTTTTAAGCTATTTGGCTATTCGCCATTGCTACGCCTGCTAAATACCCTGTTGTCCAAGCACTTTGGAAGTTAAACCCACCGGTAACGCCATCAATATCTAAGATTTCTCCAGCAAAATAAAGACCAGGAACTAACCTACTTTCCATCGTCTTGAAGTTGACTTCTTTAAGCTTGACGCCGCCACAGGTAACAAATTCTTCTTTGAAGGCTCCTTTGCCATTGATTAAATACTGTCCTTGAGTAAGTTCTTGCACCAGTTGATTTAAGGTTTTACTAGATATTTCTGCCCAACGGTCTTCTGTAGTAATGCCTACACGAGCAATAATATATTGCCAGAGACGATGAGGAAGATCAACGCCACGATGCAATGCGATCGCTTTTTTTCCCCATTCATCCTTAACTGCTAAAACTTTTTCTCGCACTTGTTCATGGTGCAAATTAGGCAACCAATTAATCAATAATGTGGCTTGATAGCGGCTTTCGTGCAGAACTCTCGCACCCCAAGCAGAAAGCTTCAAAACAGCCGGGCCACTCAAACCCCAGTGGGTAATTAGCAATGGGCCAGTTTGTTGTAATTGGGATTTCCCGCCCGCAGATAAACGCAATTGAGCGGGGTTAACGCTAACTCCAGCCAATTCCCGCAATTTTTGATCGACAATGTTGAAGGTAAATAACGAGGGTACTGGCGGTTCAATTTGATGACCTAACTCTCGAACAATTTTATAACCTGCAAGGCTGCTACCAGTTGCTAGAAGTAGGCGATCGCATTTAATTGTCTCTCCCGATTTGAGAAGGATATCAAAACCCCCATCTGCTGCGGTTTGTTTCACCGAAGTTACGTGTGTACTGATACGAAGTTTTACCCCAGATTTCGCCATCGATTTAATTAGACATTCCACAATGGTTTCTGAAGTATTGGTGACAGGAAACATCCGGCCATCAGCTTCCGTTTTGAGATAGACTCCACCAGCAGCAAACCAAGCTACTGTATCTTGAGGCCCAAACCGAGTCAAAGCGCCCCGCAAAGCTTTTGCACCTCTGGGGTAATTTTGCACCAATTCCTCCGGTTCAAAGCAAGCATGAGTGACGTTGCAGCGTCCGCCACCAGAAATTAGCACTTTCGCTAGGGGTTGACGACTGGCTTCGAGTAAAGTAACTTGGGCATCAGGATTAGCTTTGGCACAAGCGATCGCGCCAAAAAATCCTGCTGCCCCACCCCCAATAACTACAATTTGTAACGGTAACAATTTCAAAAAAGTCTCTTTTACAGCACCTACTTTCTAGGCTAGCTGTTATTTTCACTCTTCATCAGGTTCAAAGTCGTCTTTTGTTGCACCGCAAGTTGGACATGACCAATCTTCTGGGATATCTTCAAAGGCTGTTCCCGGTGCTATGTCGCTATCTGGATCGCCCTCTGCTGGGTCATATATATAGCCACAAACAGTACATTTATACTTTGCCATGTTCCTTTCCCCTCGTAAATTGTTGGCATTGCTTCCCTATTAAATACTTTTGGCAGTAAGTCAAAATAGGCAAGCTACAATTCTTAAACGAGACTACGGCATGAAAATCAAACCGTTTCGCAAAGTCATTAGTCAAATGACTAAAAACGCCACCATGTCCTTTGGGCGTAACTGATAATTCCGATCGCGATCGCCCCAAGTAGCAAGAGCCAAATAATTCCACCTGGGATAAAAGTGAGAATACCAATACCTCTCAGTACCCAGACGGCAACGCTAATGCCGAGAAGTGTACCAAAAATCTGGATTAATCTACGATTTAAAGAAGATTGATTCACCTAATTTTCCTCTCAACTCAACAGACATTACACTTGATATTGATAATTAAAATATGAAGTTACGATGAAGTTATAGTTTCATCAGAAATAACACGTAAAACCAAGAGATACTATCCAAACGTTAGGGTAAAGTACTTGATGTTAAATCGTGTTTGTGCCATTCTAGCTGTTAACAACGCAGTTTTTCATCTACAAGTATTACTTTGACAAAAGTCACTGGAGTATTAATTATGTTAATTGTGATAAGAAACACAGTTTTTACAGTAAAGTAACTGAAATGATGAGCAACAAATCATCCTTTCCGGAAAAGATAAGTATTAAACTGGAACTAATTTAATAATGGGTTGGCTCTAAATCAAGTTTTATGGCTTGTAGTTTCAACTCTATTTAGGTGGATGAGTTGAGGAGTAACTTAATCATTATGTCTGCGTCTTATATATCAGATTCAATTATTGCAGGTTCAGATATGGCTTGGAGTCAAGACAAGCAAAAGTTGCTGGTACAGGGTGAAATTTTGGTAGAAACGCGATCGCACAAGATGTCGGGTGGTGCGGTGACAGCCTGGATGTATTTGCCGATGGTGCGATCGCACGTTTGGCAGCAATTAACTGATTATCCCCGCTGGGTGCAATATTTTCCCGATATCACCAAGAGTGAGGTAGTACATAAAGGTGAAGTCAAACGTCTGTATCAAGCAGCACAAAAAGCCTTCTTCTTTTTCACGGCTCAAGTGGAAATTTACCTCAATGTTGTAGAAGTGCTGGGGCAGCAAATCCAATTTCGCATGGTAAATGGGACTTTTGAGGACTTTAACGCCAATTTAGAACTACAAGATTGTGGTAATGGCACAATACTTGCTTATACTGTGCAAGCGACACCTCTAATTCCGATTCCATCTATTTTTATTCAACAAGCGATGAATTTAGAGTTGCCTGCAAATATGCGTAAAATGCGACAAGTTATGTGTAAGAGTCATTAACAATTCAAAAATCACGCATTCAAAATTCAAACATTTTAGACATTTTCAGATAGGGATTTAAACCCCGACTGTAGCAAGATCCCGCAGGGTAACTAACCATTCATCTAGTCCCCAGTCCCCAGTCCCCAGTCCCTTGCTATACCTCTCGATAATTCAAAAACCCGCTTTCTGTGAGAAAACGGGTTTTTGTGTGTGATTTATCAGGTGTAATTATCCGGTAAAGACTTCAACTGGTAAACGGCTAAAAGACAACCTTTCATTTTGCACATCTACAAAGATAGTGTTGCCGTCGTTGAATTCGCCGCGCAAGATGGATTTAGCAATTTGAGTTTCTAACTCTCGCTGAATCGCCCGCTTCAATGGACGCGCCCCATACACTGGGTCATACCCTACTTCTGCTAAAAAGTCAAGGGCAGCATCCGAGAGTTTGAGAGATATTTTGCGATCGCTCAATCTTTGCCGCAATCTTTCCACTTGCAACAGCACAATTTGCCGCAATTCCCTCTTATCTAAACCGTGGAAGATGATGATTTCATCAATCCGGTTCAGGAACTCTGGACGGAAGCTATTTCGCATTGCTTCCATGACTCGACGGCGCATTTCATCGTAGTGGGTGTTATCCCCAGCGATATCAAGAATGTACTGCGAACCGATGTTGCTAGTCATGATGATAATAGCGTTCTTGAAGTCCACCTTATGACCTTGGGCATCAGTGACGCGACCATCATCGAGAATTTGCAAGAAGATATTAAAGACATCGGGGTGTGCTTTCTCGATTTCGTCGAAGAGAATCACTGAGTAAGGACGGCGACGAATCGCTTCTGTAAGTTGTCCGCCTTCTTCATAACCCACGTATCCCGGAGGCGCACCGATTAAACGAGAGACGGCGTGTTTCTCCATGTACTCTGACATATCGATTCGCACCAGCGCATCTTCGCTATCGAACATATACGCCGCCAGCGCTTTCGCCAATTCGGTTTTACCTACACCCGTAGGCCCAAGGAAAATAAAGCTAGCGATGGGACGATTGGGATCGGCCAATCCAGCGCGCGATCGCTGAATTGAATCCGCTACAGCTGTGACTGCTTCTTCTTGTCCAACCACGCGGCGGTGAAGTTCATCTTCTAAATGCAGCAGTTTTTCTTTCTCAGATTCCACTAACTTGCTGATCGGAATTCCTGTCCATTTAGAAATAATTTCAGCAATATCACCTTCTGTGACTTCTTCTCTTAATAGTGATTTACCACTTCTTTGAGTGTTTGCCAATTCAGCTTCTATTGCTTCCAATTGACGATGCAAACTGGTTAAAGTGCCGTATTTCAACTCTGCAGCGCGGTTAAGGTCGTAGTCGCGTTCTGCTTGCTGAATCTCTAAATTGACCTGTTCAATCTCTTTTTTAACAGACTGAATTTTGTCAATGATATCTTTTTCAGACTGCCATTGAGTATTTAGAGTTTTTTGTTCTTCTTTGAGATCGGCAATTTCTTTTTCCAATCTTCCTAAACGTTCGCGAGAAGCGGCATCGCTTTCTTTTTGCAGCGATAGCTTCTCCATTTCCAATTGCAGAATTTTACGATCGATTTCGTCGAGTTCTTCTGGTTTGGAGGTAATCTCCATTTTCAGTCTAGCGGCGGCTTCGTCTACCAAGTCAATTGCCTTATCTGGTAGGAAGCGATCGCTAATATATCGACTCGATAATACGGCGGCGGCAACTAAAGCACTATCAGAAATTTTCACCCCGTGGTGGTTTTCATAACGTTCTCTCAACCCGCGCAAAATCGAAATACTATCTTCTACACTAGGCTGATCGACATAAACCTGCTGGAAACGTCTTTCGAGTGCAGCATCTTTTTCGATGTATTTGCGGTATTCATCCAACGTTGTTGCCCCAATACAACGCAATTCGCCCCGCGCCAACATTGGTTTCAATAAATTACCCGCATCCATCGCGCCTTGGGTTGCACCAGCGCCGACAACGGTGTGAATTTCATCAATAAATAAAACAATATTGCCGCCAGATTCGGTAACTTCCTTTAATACTGCTTTCAGGCGTTCTTCAAATTCACCCCGGAATTTTGCCCCTGCAATCAAAGCACCCATATCTAAAGCGATTAGCTTACGGTCTTTGAGGGATTGAGGTACATCACCTGCGATAATACGTTGTGCTAATCCTTCAGCGATCGCAGTTTTACCAACACCTGGTTCGCCAATTAGCACAGGATTATTTTTGGTGCGGCGAGAAAGAATTTGCACAGTGCGACGAATCTCATCATCTCGTCCAATTACTGGATCGAGTTGACCTTTACGCGCGGCTTCTGTAAGGTCACGCCCGTATTTTTCCAGTGCTTCGTATTTGCCTTCTGGATTTTGATCGGTCACTTTTTGACTCCCACGAACTTGTTTAATAATATTTTTGAGTTTGCCTTCGTCTAAACCAAACTCTTGGAATAAAGCTTTGCCAAAGCGGTCATCTTTAGCGTAAGCCAACAATAAGTGTTCAATTGAAATATATTCGTCTTGAAACTCTTTGCGATATCCGTCTGCTCGATCTAGAAGTGTATCTAAGCTACGTCCTAAGTATACTGAAGTACTATTACCAGATACTTTCGGCTGACGTTGAAAAAATTGTTCAGTGCGATCGCGCAGTTTTTGGAGATTAACACCCGCTTTAGTGAGAATCCCAATTGCTAGACCATCTTGTTCTAGCAAAGCTTTCATCAGGTGTTCGCTTTCGATTTGTTGTTGTTGATATTGTTTAACAATATCCGGGGTATGGGCGATCGCTTCCCAGGCTTTTTCTGTAAATTGGTTAGGATTAGTAGGTTGCATAGGCTTTTTCAGGAACGTAAAGGTGTAGTGGTGAAGCAGCGCGGTCTTGGGGGTTTCCCCCATGAGCGACTGCTGAACCCGGAGGGCTTGTCGCAGGCTACCACCAGAACACCAAGTAAAGATAATTTCTACTTTCAATAGATATTGTATGAAGAGTGGAGCGATCGCCTAGATCGGTGTTCACGTCTTGTAAAAGTGGTATTTTCCCCTAGTTCCGATTTTCCTATGTGGATTTCAATTACCTGTCTGCGGAATGTCAGCAGATGCGCTCTCGTGTGCAATGGCGCAAGGGCCCACGTAGGCGATCGCATTAGTTGGGTTTATTCCAGTGAGCGCTTAGGAGTCGGTACAGAGGTTTTTGGAGTCGCCCTAGAAGCCGAATAGTGCTTACTTGACAGCGCTGGAGGAGAAAGTGTTGCGTGTGCTGAGTTGGAGACTAGCAGTTAATGTAACAATGCTGGAAATCAATGTTCGTGCCAGTCATCCGAAAACTTTTGCGGTGCTTTGGCGATGTCTACACCCGCAGAAAAATCTAATTTTGAAAATAAAATTGCATATTTGCATATTTAATAACAAAATTACTGAATATTCCTTTAGATAGAGGTTTTTTCAACGTCTACTTAAGGAGAAAAAATAATGAATCGATTCAAATATTCCAAGAAGATTTTTGGAGTTCTTGCTGTTTTACTCGTAATTTGTGCAACTTTCTTTCCTAGAATGGCAATTGCAGATTCACTGCCTGCGCCTATTAAGCCAGATTGTACCGTAGTAGGTGATGTAAGAATAATACCAGATCCAAATGACCCCAATGAAATCGATGTTCTACCACCGACTGTGATAGTTAACAATGCCGATGGATGTAGCTTCAGTGCTAACGCGATGAAGTTATCACAAGCTCTGAGGGTTGAAAGAGCTATTATAGAGTTGCCTACGGATGTAACTGGGGTTGTTAAAAGCCTTCAGATCAGCAAAGTCGATAATGAAGGCAATAAAGCAGTCATTTATGGTTGTTCTAATTTAAAAGTTCAGGATGGTACGGATTTAAATGTATCTTGCGGGGGGCCATCTTACTTACCAGCGAACCAGTCCTTGGAATATAATGCAACTATTGCAGACTTTAAGCCAGGAACTAAGTTTGCCATTACGCTAGTAGCATCACAGTCTAAACAACTAGATTTGCAGTAAGTATACGCCTGTTATACCAAAAAACCTATTTGGTGTAACAGGTAAAACTGCTTAGTACAAAAAGCTTAGTACAAAAATGTTTGCTCCTTCCTAGCTGTAACTAAAAAAGACGGGCGTACCCCCTTAATTTTAAGCAAAGCCAACTTTATGGCATACACTGCCCGTAATTAGCTCTAATATCCCTTGGTTGAACAACTGAAGCATTCCAGTCGTGGGTATAAAACAATTTAGTTCTATGTTTTATCAAGAATCGTATACTTAATTTGGTATACGATTCTTTATTAAGTCAATACGATTAAATGACTAGCTCGCTTACTTAATTTTGATACAACTCCTATTTATTTCTGGCTAAGACTGTGGCTTTCATCGGAACTCAGTTCTAATAAATTTGGTGTAGCAATAAAGCCAAAGTAAATGGCGATCGCAGCAGTAATACCATGAAGCCAAATCTCATTGAATTCACAAGCAGCCATCAAATAAACGCTCAAAGCTTTTTCGATTAATATTGATAACATTCTATAGGACTCATATTTGATTTTTGAAAAAAACTCAGTACACCTTTATTCCTTCTTCCCAGTCCCCAGTCCCCAGTCCCTAGTCCCTACGATTAATTCAGAAATCAAATCGGATTGCTAGAGAGATGCTTATTTATTAAATCTACCTTGCCCTCATACAGAGTTACCATGATTCCAGGTCGCCTAGTGGATGCTGAAAATGATTAACCCCTACGACTTTGAAGATGATGTGCGAATCGTTGGCTAGAAACTAAGACCCACAAGAGTCT
>NZ_JAVRCL010000059.1:0-52716 GCF_034530775.1 Nostoc sp. DedSLP04
GTGTTAAGCATACCGCCAGCGTTCATCCTGAGCCAGGATCAAACTCTCCGTTTTGTTGTGTTTCGAGTTTGTGGCTCCGAAAAAAATATTTCCCGGAATCCTGTTATTAATTTTGACTATCCTTTTGGATTTACCAAAAGCAAAATCTTTTGACGAGGATTGGTTTTTTCTTAAGCTTTCAAAGTATTATGTTTTACAGGTTCAGCGGTGGTTTTGGCGTCTTTCGCCTTTCCACTTAACTAGAGTAACTAGTCATCCCCTAGTTTGTCAAGGGGTAAATTTATTTTTTTTCTAAAATGGCAAATCGCTTGCCTGGACTTGCTTTCAGGTTAATAGGTTAAGCAACAGGAGGGAGGCGAGAACGAAGTGGCTAAACCTGAGTGTGTGAATAATGCACGTTGCTTGTCTCTAAATCTAAATGGGATCTGATGCAAATTAAGTAATTAATGATTATTCAAAAAGGCAGGAGGTAGTCTTGCTAGAGGTATGTATCTTGAATCCAAATGCTCGAATTAATTATATTAAAAGCATAGTTGTTGCGAAGGTTGCGGTTTAAGACTCCCATCCTACAGGTGACGCTTATATGGACATTTACGCGATCGCCATGACTACGATCGCAAAGCGTTTGGAGGAGAAGATAGGCGTTACAGTAAATCTAGCGCTGTATAGGGACTTCAAAATTTATAATGAATTTTTGATAAACAGCTAAAAATTAGACTAGGCAATAAATACAGATGATCCGACCGCGTAAGGTCTTTGCTCAACATTGGCTCAAAAGTGAAAAGGCGCTCGACGCAATTATTAAAGCAGCTGAGTGTACACAAAGCGATCGCGTCCTAGAAATTGGGCCTGGCACTGGCATTCTAACTCGTCAGTTATTGCCCTTAGTAGAATCTATGATTGCAGTTGAAATAGACCGCGATTTATGTCAACTGTTATCAAAGCAACTCGGTAAGACTAAAACTTTCCTATTGCTGCAAGGCGATTTTCTCACCCTAGATTTACCATCTAATCTACTAGCCTTTCCTAATTTCCAAAAGCCAAATAAGGTAGTAGCCAATATTCCTTACAACATTACAGGGCCAATTATTGAGAAACTACTGGGTACGATCGCTAACCCCAACCCCGAACCATTTGACTCAATAGTGTTACTGGTACAAAAAGAAGTCGCAGAAAGATTGTATGCTAAAGCAGGATCAAAAGCTTTTGGGGCGTTGAGTGTGCGGGTACAATATTTGGCTGAGTGTGAGTTGATCTGCACAGTCCCAGCCGCCGCATTCCATCCACCGCCAAAAGTCGATTCAGCAGTGGTGCGATTGCGTCCCCGAAAAATAGAAATACCAGCACTTAATCCCCGACAATTAGAGAATTTCTTAAAATTGGGGTTTGGTGCCAAGCGCAAAATGTTACGAAATAATTTGCAATCAGTTATAGAACGCGATCGCCTGAGCCACTTACTGGAACAATTAAAAATAAATCCCCAAGCTAGAGCCGAAGACCTCAGCGTTCAGCAATGGGTAATTTTAGCAAATGAACTGGGAGTAGAAAGTAGGGAGTAGGGAACAAGGCAGATTTTTCCCATTCCTCCTTCTTCATTCCCCATTCCCCATTCCCCACTTCTAGAAAATGCGTTCCTACAGCCTAATTGCCCCTGCTAAAATCAACTTGTATTTGGAAATCATTGGCGATCGCCCTGATGGTTATCACGAGTTAGCCATGATACTTCAAAGTATCGGACTTGCAGACAAAATTGATGTGCGTTCTCTCAGCACTGACAGCATTCGTGTTCACTGCAACCACCCACAAGTACCGACAGATAAAAGTAATCTGGCATACCGCGCAGCAGAATTAATGGTAAGGCAATTTCCCGAAGCCTTTGCTAAATATGGGGGTGTGGAGATTACCGTTAATAAGCAGATTCCTGTAGCTGCTGGGTTGGCTGGGGGTTCGACAAATGCAGCAGCTGTGTTGGTGGGGATAGATTTATTATGGAAGTTGGGGCTAACTCAGTCAGAATTAGAGGAGTTGGCAAGTACACTTGGTTCAGATGTACCTTTTTGTGTAGCGGGTGGAACTGCGATCGCAACAGGTAGGGGTGAGCAACTTTCTCCCCTGCCGAGTTTAGATAACATATATATAGTATTGGGGAAATACCGCAGTCTGGAAGTTTCCACACCTTGGGCATACAAAACCTATCGACAGCAGTTTGGTCATTCTTATATTAGAGATAGCAAAAATTTGGAAGCGCGTGCTAATGCAGTTCATTCAGGGGCTATAGTAAAAGCTATTCTGGATAAAGATGCCAGAAAAATTGCCCAAAAACTGCACAATGATTTAGAGAGTGTCGTATTGCCAGCCTATCCGCAAGTCTTGCAGTTGCGAGAAATGTTTGCAAATCAAGAAGGTGTTTTAGGAACAATGATGTCTGGTTCTGGGCCAACAGTTTTTACTCTTGTTGAGTCTCAGCAGCAGGCAGAACAAGTCAAACTGCAAGCTAGGGAAGCAATTCTTGATGAAGACTTAGAATTGTTTGTGACTCGGACAATTACACATGGTATTCAGGTGGCATCTTCAATTTAAATAAATCTTTATTGTTAATGAAGTATGGGCAATAAGCTGATGAATGAGCTTTTAAGTTGCATAGTTCAAATCATCAAAAAAACGCAAAGATGCAATTTAAATGACAAACAATAATTATTCCTAATGCTCCAATCCAAAATCTAACATCTAAAATCTAAATATTATGAATGACCAAAATCTAACGCCGCAAACAAATGCTAAAGAACAGGTGACAGCTAGTCCGTTACGCTGTTTTACTGGGGCGGCGATTTCTGGAGGAATGGCATTTGCAGCCTATTCGCTGATGATTGCGATCGCGACAAATTTTGCTAGTAAACCGATCCATTCAATCAATCCATTGGTGGTAAAGATTTCTTCTGCTGTTCGTACTCTGGTAGTTGGTGTAGTTGCTTTAGGTAGCGGGATTTTTGCTATAGTGGCAATTGGTTTGTTGGCTTTGGGAGTACAATTATTAGTGCAGCAATTGACGAAGCAAAAAAGTAGTGAAAACTAGTAATTTACTTTTAATCAGTAATCTAAAAGCACAAGTCTTTCTAATATTTTGCAAGGAGTTGATTTTACTCTTGCCAAATTTATTTAGCACAAGCAGCAGGTGCAGATGCAGTGCTACTGGTTCCAGTAATTATCTAGTTTATTGTATCCCTAATGTTGTCAGACATAGATCCTTGAATAGCAAATGTTGTAATTTTAGTGAATAGTATAAAATTTGACTTTAAAAGGTTTTTGGTTGACACTTTATAGACTGGCTCAATATTCACGAATTTATGCGGAATTAATACCAACGACACTGAAATAAATAACATTATTTATAAGCAAAATTTATGAACACAATCAAGAGATATTTTTTATCCCCTATTTTTGTGACAATGGTTGTGAGCCTCGGTAGTTGTAGTTCTAACCCTACCGCAGGTAATATTAACAGCGCAACTTCATACCCTACTACAGTACCAGCACCGACGAATAGCCTACCTTCTCAGTCTCCCAGCCAAATTCCTAGCGTAGCTCAGTTGAGAGAAAAGTTTCCTAATCAAGAATCTTCTAAGGAAAATACGCCTTCCTCACCAAAGGAAAATACGCCTTCCTCACCAACTTCTAAGGTTGCCACTAGCAAAACTACTAACGTAACACTATACACAAGTGATATCCAATGTCAAAAGCTAATTCCAGAAAAGATTTCAGTACCAGCCGAGGAACCAGTGACAAATGTCGTAAGTAAAATCTTAGAAAAACGAGATACAAGCGACTTTAGCTTGTCTGGGTATCGTGTCAACATCAAAAATGGCATTGCTACAGTTGATTTACGAATATCTCCTGAGTCAAAGCGGCAAATAAGTTCTCTTTCTAGTTGCGAACAGTTTGCTCTGTTTGGCAGTCTCCGCAAAACCTTAACGAGTAATGCTCAATGGAATATTAAAGAGGTTCGCTTCACGGAGCGAGGCGAGGAAATTGTTCTTTAGTTAAATATTGTAATAAGTGTCGTCATCAGCTAGCTAAAAAAATTTCCTAATCTGAACAGCTATAAGACTCATGCATCAGTAGTTGTCAAAATAGTGTATTTTCTAGCCAATTGAAAACAGCTGTAAATAGTGGTATGCTTAATTTTAGGCATAAGTTTATGTTAGTAATTTGCGGGTGTAATTCAGTGGTAGAATGTCATCTTCCCATGGTGAACGTCGTGGGTTCGAGTCCCATCGCCCGCTTTAAAATCTGCAACTTTTAGCCACTGGTGCGATCGCTATTTTCCTGAAATAGGAAAAACCCTGACATAATCCTTACTATGTCAGGGTTTTAGGTATTTGAAATGCTGTAGCAGTATTTTGTTAAATTGACAAATAATTAGTTAATGTACAATTCATCCTTTATACTTCAATCGGTATTTTACTTACCCGCCTAAAGTCCGCGTATAAATTACCTGACCTTGGGAATCATAAAGAAAAAGGGACAGATTGGCATTTTCACCAATTACGGCTAGGGCTTCGCGTAAGATTTGCAAGTGATTGGTAACGTCAACAGCAGTATCCGAATTCTGAGAATAAGGATTAGCCAAGTTATTTTGCCTTATTTGGTCATACTCAGAAGTTAGTCGGACAATAATTTCTGCATTGTCTATGCTAAAGGTGCAAATCCGAATTCCATTAATACAAGTCTTATCTAAGTCAGCGCGGGTTTGTTGCAAACTACTAACAACTTGTACTTTTTCTTGTGTTTGTTTGAGCGCAGATGAATAGGGTTCGATGAGAGACTGAGCCTGAGTGTAGTACAAGCTATCTTGGGGAACTTTTTTAGCAGTTTGCAAAGCCTGCTCCCAATATATCGCCGCTGCTTGCCATTGTTTTTGTTGTTCATAAACTTTGGCTTGCTTGGCAGTGGTAAGGGCCTGTTGGTAGGTTTTAACAGCTAATTGTTCTTTAGTAGCGCGATCGCGTACTAATACTAACTTAGGTTTATAATCTAGCAACAGCTTTTGGGCTTCTTGATATCCAACGCTATTTCGGGGAATCGTATTCAAGGCATTAATTACCACCAGCCAAGTAGACTGCGCCTTTTGCCAGTCATTCAAGGATTTAGCAGCAGCTTCTTGCTTCTCAGCTGCAACAGCTACACCTTTTGCCATTGTTAGTTTTTTTAGCCATTTTTCCTCAATAAATATCTGTTGATTTACAGTGTGCAAACGGACACGATAATTCAGTAATTTACCCTGCACTAGCCCATAGAGTTCACTACTAGAACTTATACTTTCTAGTGGCGCTATAGCCTGTCGCCATAAGTGTTGCCTAGTTTGTAATTCCTCTAAGCTAGATGCTGGAGTTTGAACTTTTTGTGTCGCCAAAGATGCCGTTTGCAAAGCTTTGACCACCCGATCGATTTTTTGCGATCGCCCAGATAAACTTGCTTTTAGTTCCTGTGACAGCTGGTAACGAGGCGACCAACTAGGAATTACATTCAGGTCTGTGCTGGCTGCTGCAAGTTGCTGTTGTAGAGCAACTAATTCTTTTTCAGACTTGGCGCGGCGCATTAGTTGTGGAGATTTTGTTTTTACTTGCTCGGCGTTTTGTATTTCCTTACACTCAGACATCACGCAAGGGCGAGTCAATAAGTAAGCACCACCGCCTAAAACTATAATTCCCACCAACGCTGCACCCAGGAGGATAGGTTTGACCTGGAATCCTGGCTTTGAAGCCGAGAAATTCGGCACATCTGCAAACGGGTCAAACAGTTCTTCTTCTTTTTCTTCTTCGCTCTCATTGATTAATGGAGAATATGTCAGAGATGATGAGGGGAATATTACTTCCTCATCTTTTTGTACTTCCTCATCTCCCTCTGCTACCCATCCTCCCGTCGGCTTCAACGCCAAGAAACATTTAGCATAAGGGAGTTGTTCGCCAAAAACTCTGAGGAAACATTGCACCCGTTGCTCTTTGTGGGGTGCTAGAGACTGAAGTACCTCCTCAATGACTGCAAAAATTAGTTGAGCGTCAACGATTACATCTGACGCGTGTTGCGTTAAAATCATTAGCTCGCCTTTATTGACGACGCACTTAACCTCGAAGACTTCAGCGGTTGAGACTTCTACAAGTAATTGTTCTTGCAAAGTTTTGGCTAAAAGCTGTAAATCTTCCTGCTGGACTGCTACTTTCATACAGCTTTCCCGCTGAACTCTATATTGTTTTGATTATCTTTAAGGGGATGAAATGAACTTTTTAGATTTGTTGAATGCAAATGCACAGTTTAATCAACCACAGCCTGAGAATCTGAACGACCAACTTTCTAACACAAATTCTGACTTTTCACCAAAAATTAAAAAAGTAATTATTGTTCGTGCCGATACATTTTTACAGCGCTAGATACAAAATTAAATAATCTGTCTTCAGATATAAATTAAAAATAAAAAATGGGAATAATAGAAGATTTGGGTATTTTCACTGCATTACTTTGCGATAATTAAACTCACAAAAGCTACTGCTTTGCAAAATGCTAGTTGCAGAACAATTTTTACCAAATTATCTAAAGGTTAAGAAAACGATGCTATGTCAGAGGGTTTTGACAAAAAAGCTAGTTATCTTCTATGCTGGGAAACTTACTGAGGAGATTAATTATGTGTTGTGGCCCTGTCACAAACAAGTTGACTATCAAAATTAATATGCTGAATTTGCTGAATTCGATAAAATTGATCCGTGAAAAATAAGTTTTTATAGCTGCAAAAAGGTTAATTCTGCAATAAAGGTGCTGCAAAATATCAAGACAGGAATAACCAAAATCTTGGAAAGTGTCAATACAAGGTGTATCAATGGATTTATTAGAGTACCAAGTTAAAGAATGGTTTGCGAAGATAGGCATCCCGGTATTGCCTTCCCAACGAATTGACCATCCTACAGATTTGAAACGGTTAAAAATTCGCTATCCAATTGTACTGAAATCTCAAGTCCACGGAGCGGAACGGGCAAAAGCTGGTGGAGTCAGATTTGCCCAAACGACTATCGATGCGATCGCAGCTGCTCAAAATATCTTTAGTTTACCAATTTGGGGTGAATTGCCGGAAGTTGTACTGGCAGAATCTAGATACGACGCCAACCAAGAATTTTATCTAGCAGTAGTTTTAGATACTGCTGCCTGCCGACCGGTACTTTTAGGTTGCAAAGAAGCAGATATCGATTGGGAATCGGCTGGGGAAAGAATGCACTACGTTGTCGTAGAACAGGAATTCTCACCATTTTATGCCCGACGATTGGCTTTGAAAATGGGTTTGCAAGGAACGCTGATGCAGTCAGTAAGCAGCGTTGTGGAAAAGATGTACCACTTATTTGTCCAAAAAGACCTGGATTTAGTCGAAATTAATCCCTTGGCAGTCAGTACTACTAGTCAAGTTATGGCTCTTAATGGTAAAGTCAGGGTCAACGAACGGTCGATCAAGCGTCATCCCGATCTGGCCGAGATGGCAGCAAAAATTATCAGTCGTCATACCACTACTGAAATTAACGGTATTTTGGGCGACTGGGATGGTGTACAAATGCATGGAAAAATCGGTATTTTAGGTAACGGTACTGGTTCAGTGATGGCAACTTTAGATTTAGTTGCAAATGCTGGTGGCAATCCAGGTGTTTGTTTGAATCTACGTCATGCTTTTCTTACAGATACTACACCAACTACCTTCCGCGATCGCCTAGAAACAGGTTTGAAAATGCTGGAGGCTGATAAAAGCATTCAAGTAATACTAATTAACTTTCTGGGTAGCATTCCGCAAACCGAGGAAGTGGCTGAAGTTATAGCTAGAGTTGTGCAGCAAGACGACAGCGAACTTCAATCACAGGTTGTACGTTCTAATGGTAGTAAACGGCGACAGCTTAATTTTCCATCCTTAGTTGTCCGGCTTGCGGGTTCTGAATTTAACACTGCGAGAAAATATTTGACAACACTAAAAACCCACACCGATGCGCTTGTTGTGGTAGAAAATTTAGATGAGGCAGTGGCAGCAGCAGTTCTCCTTGCTAAACCAACGGCTAATAAAAGATAGTGAATGTCATTTTGTGACAATTCAAAAATCAAAAATTATTAGTTTTTACCGTCGGGTATAAATTGTTGAACTTGATGCTCAAATTAAATACAGCTTTGCTTTCTGGGACTAAATTATATAGTACATTCAAACTGAATATTTCTAGCTAGGGGCGCGTTTTCTCACTTTTGGAACACTTAGCTTCCAGACTCATTTTTGGAATTTCAGTAAAAATTGAATCAATACGACACTGTAAATGTGTTGTTTCTATGCCCAGTAGTTCAAAGCGCTGGGTTATCAAACTTACGGTAATTTTTTATGAACCTAACGCCAGAAAGTAAAGTTTTAATTCAAGGCTTTTGTGAATTTATATCAAGCACTCATGTCGATCAAATGAAAGCTTATGGCACGAATTTAGTAGCTGGTGTCAATCCTGGATGCGGCGGACAGGAATTGCATGGACTGCCAGTATTTGATTTAGTAGAGGAAGTAATAGAACAATTTGGGGCAATTGACACCACAATTATTTGTGTAGATCCTTATGATGTTTTAGATGCAGCATTAGAAGCGATCGCATCTAATATTCGCCAGATTATTATTATTACTGCTGGTGTGCCGCCTTTGGATATGGTGCAATTACTCCGCAAAGCCGAAGCTTGTGAAACTTTGGTAATCGGGCCAAATAGTCCGGGGATCATTGTACCGGGAAAAATTCTTTTAGGAACTCAACCCAGCGAATTTTATACCCCTGGAACAGTGGGGATCGTTAGTCGTAGCAGCACCCTCACCTACGAAATTGCCTACGAATTAACAAAAGCAGGTTTAGGGCAGTCAATTAGTGTCAGTATTGGTAGTGATGCGATCGTCGGTTCCTCATTTTTGCAATGGCTGCAAATTCTCGATGAGGATGAAACCACAGAAGCGATCGTTTTAGTCGGTCAACCTGGTGGTGGTAGTGAAGAAGCAGCAGCGCGGTATATTGCTGAAGCAATTGATAAACCAGTAATTGCCTACATTGCAGGAAGACTTGCACCACCAGGAAAAACTTGGCGTCAAACTGGGACTTTAGCAACAGTTATCGGACGCGACCCTGACTTTGGCACAGCCCAAAGTAAATTAGCCGCTTTAAAAGAAGCGGAAGTTACAGTAGCTGAACGTCCTTCTCAAATTCCAGAATTATTGAGAAAGGAGATTAACTAATTACTAATACTTCGGCTACGCTCAGTACAAGTTCGTAATTCAATTTTTAACTACGAATTACGAATTACGAATTACGAATTATTTTAATGAGCGATTTTGAGGAAACAGGTAGGCGATCGCAGCATAACCTGAAGCACTGAGTAAACTAACCAAAAAAGCAGCCAAAATAAAAGTAGACATAATGTTACACTCTATGCATTTCTAAAATCCTGGCATTCATCAACAAGCTAGAATTTTGGATACTTTCAAATTAGCAATTGGGTATGACACAGCCATGACTAGCTTGTGTCAATCCCTCGGAATTGAAGGTTTTGTCTCAAACCAAAGGCAGAAAAAAGCGAAACGTACTGCCAACTCCCAATTCGCTTTCTACCTGAATTTGACCACCTTGTAATTCAATCAAACGACGGGAAATAGTTAAACCAATACCAGTACCTCCCGAATGGCGATCGCGCGATTGATCGGCTCGCCAGAAGCGCTCAAACACATGAGGCAAATTTTCTGGAGCGATACCAATGCCTGTATCACTAACCGCAATCCAGAGTTGAGATGCGTCAATCCCAACAGTAATGGTAATTGAACCTTCGTTAGTGTAACGAACTGCATTACCTAGCAGATTAACTAGCACCTGTTCTGTACGGTCAACATCTGCCAATACAGGAGGTAGCACAGATGGACATTGCAAGAGCATAACTGGCCCATCTTCCAATAGTTGGTCGGAAAATTTCTCCACTAATGACTCTAACAACGGACGCAAATTTACCCGTTGGATATTAATTGGTAGATAACCAGCTTCTGCCTTAGATAGTTCTTGCAAATCGTTCACCAACCGCTCTAAGCGTCGAGTTTCTTTCGCTAAACGCCGATAGATTTCAGGAGACGCTTCAATTTCCCCATCAGCCAGTTCTTCCAAATAACCGCGCACCACAGTTAATGGTGTGCGTAATTCATGGGTCATATCTCCAATCACTTCTCGCCGCCGCGCTTCTACGCCTTCTAAACTGGCTGCCATTCGGTTGAAACTACTGCTCAATCCACTAAGTTCTGGAATGTCAGATACAGGTAGTCGTGCATCCATCTGACCAGCAGCAAATTTTTGGGTGATTTGTTCCATCTCGGTCAATCGTTGCATAATTCGTCTGGACACCCAGTAACTCAATCCTCCGGCGGCGGTAGTACCGACTAAGACTGACCAAATAGTGCTGCGTTGCCAAGCAAGTTCAAATCCTGTCACCAATTCAGCACGGACATCGATTAAGTCGAACCCCTGATTTTCTAATCCTTCCAAATGTAAGACAAACAAGCGGGGAGAAGAAATTTTGCTGATGCTTACCAGACTAGCTACCCCCACAATCATTACTACTAAGTGGGAGAAAAATAGCCGCCCTCTCAGCCCCATCTTCATAACATTTACGCTACCAAAGGATCTTCAAATTTATAGCCAACCCCAACAACAGTTTTAATAAAAGTCGGATTTGCCGGATCGGGTTCAATCTTTTTTCGCAACCGAGCTACATGAGTATCTACAACTCGTTCATCGCCAAAAAAATTATCTCCCCAAAGTTTATCAATTAGTTGGGTACGGTTCCAAACTCGACCAGGATTACTGACAAAGGTGGTTAGCAAGTTAAATTCTAGGGTGGTTAAGTCCAAAATTTCAACTTCTTGAGAATTCGTCTGGCGACTGGCAGTGCGCTGGTCTACATCAACAATAAAGTGTTGGGTACGATTGACTTGATGTTGTCCTCCTTGGCGGAGGCTACGCCGTAATAGTGCCCGCACCCTAGCTACTAACTCTCTGGGGCTAAAGGGTTTGACCATATAATCATCAGCACCAGTAGACAGACCAATGACGCGATCGATTTCTTCACCCTTAGCAGTAAGCATTAAAATGTAAGGATCTTTCGCACCTGGTTTCTGGCGAATTCGGGCACAAACTTCCAACCCATCCAAACCAGGAATCATTAAATCTAGAATAATTAAATCCGGTGGTTGCTCTTGAAACATCCGCAAAGCATTCATGCCATCGCGGCTAGTGCGACAAAAAAATCCTTCTTTTTCTAAAGAGAGTTCGATTAAACGAGCAATTTCTGGTTCATCTTCAACTATTAAAATATCCATCTGAATATAGAGTCGAGCAAAATGGGCAGAGCAAAGAGTGGGAGACACAGAGATATCTTTTATGCGTCCCTGTGTCTCCCACTTTCCACCTCTTTTTAATTAGAGGTTTGAATTTGACGCTGTGCGATAACTATAGCCAAGATTAGAATCTTTTTGAATGTGTGTTTTAATACTATCGAGGTCAATGAAGCAGTCAGCAACATCAATCAAACTTTCACTAGTGGTTGTTTGCAGACTGACTACTTCTACCCGAACCCCCATTCTGCTAACAGCGTTTACAGCATAAGCTAAATCTCCATCGCCACTGACTAAAACCGCTGTATCATAATAAGGAGCTAAAGTTATCATATCTACAGCAATTTCTACGTTCAGATTTGATTTTTTAAAATTCTCTGCTGGTACAACGAGTTCCTTTGCTACTACGCGATAGCCATTGCGACGCATCCACAAGAGAAAACCCTGTTGCTTTTCATTACTGATATCAACCCCAGTATAGAAAAAAGCACGCAACAGTCTGGAACCACTGGTTAAATGACAAAGCAATTTAACGTAGTCAATTTCTATGCCGAGTTGTAAGGCTGTATGGAACAGGCTTAAGCCATCAATAAAAATAGCAACTCGACCGCGATTTAAGTTATTCAAAATCGAACTATCAGGTGCAGGATCTCGCATCTTGGTATCTTTACCTTTGACAGCAGTATCGCTCAAATTTTGCCCTTGCCAATGTGGTTTCGCTTTGAGTACTTTAGATTCCTTAAATTCATTTCTTTGTTTGCTAAAATTAGTTATAATCATTGATACCTCTGATTTTAAAGCTGTAAAGAATTTTGACTAAATTTTCTATAGTATAGTCTGTGCCTGATTTATAACCTAGCAGGTAATGGTCTTAAGTCACTATATACAGACAAGTTTAACTGCTGCTAGACAAGATTCAAAATAGACAGCGCAAGGTTTTCACTATTGTTACGGTTGATTCAACGAGATATTGCTTCTGCCCACAGATATGTTAATCTTTACCCATCGAGACAGCAAGAGTTTCGAGAAAATAAATCTTGTTGTCAGGGTAAGGACTGTTTTTGTTAGGTCTGTATTGCACTCAACCTAGAAGCGCTATATCTATAATAATTCGGTAAGTATGAATTGTAAGACCTGTAATAGAGGCAACCCGACATAAGCAAATTCCGCACAAGAATCCCACTGCTTTTAGGGAGAATGAGCGTAGCAATATTTATGCAGCTGTGGGAGTGTCAAAGAGTTAGAAGCACTAATAACGTAATATTGAGATGCGATCGCACCTCAAAAGGTAAGTTGCCTTAATTTTATGTAAGAGACAAATGAGAAGGACAGGGAGGTTGATTACTCTCTTGTCCCCCTGTCTTATTAACGCACCGCAGCAGTTTCTAAAGATAAATCTTGAAACATGGGTGTGCTGAGATAACGTTCGCCAAAGGAAGGCTGAATCATCACGATTAAACGTCCGGCATTTTCTGGACGTTTACCTACTTGAATTGCAGCGCACAAAGCTGCACCAGAGGATATCCCAGATAATAAGCCTTCTTCTTTTGCTAAACGGCGCCCATAAGCGATCGCTTGTTCATCGCTGACTCTAATTACTTCATCAACCAATTCTAAACGGAGGACATCTGGGATAAATCCAGCCCCAATACCTTGAATTTTATGTGGCCCAGCTTCACCACCAGATAGAACTGGGCTGTTGCTGGGTTCAACTGCGATCGCTTTAAAAGTCGGTTTGCGCTGTTTGAGTACTTCGGCAATCCCAGTAATTGTCCCACCAGTACCTACCCCAGCAATGACGATATCTACTTCCCCGTCTGTATCTGTCCAAATTTCTTCAGCGGTGGTTTCTTGGTGAACTTTGGGATTAGCAGGGTTGCAGAACTGTTGCAGCATAAAAGCATTGGGAGTATTAGCCACAATTTCTTCGGCTTTGCGAATTGCTCCCCGCATACCCTCAGTTCCTGGTGTCAACTCCAAAGATGCACCATAAGCTCTAAGCATAGCGCGTCGTTCTTGGCTCATAGTCTCAGGCATGGTCAAAATCAAACGGTAGCCACGCGCTGCTGCTACCATTGCTAGAGCAATTCCTGTATTACCTGAAGTAGGCTCAACTAAAATGGTCTTTCCTGGGAAAATTGAGCCAGCGGCTTCCGCCGAGAGTACCATACTTAACCCAATGCGGTCTTTCACCGAAGCCGCTGGGTTCATCCCTTCTAATTTAACAACTATCCTTGCTACTACTCCCTCAGCTTGAGGAATCTTGTTCAGTTGAACTAAAGGAGTTCGTCCAATCAGTTCTGTGATGTCTTGAGCAATCCGCATTCTTTAACCCCTAAAATCCTAAATCTTAGTACAGAGTATTTACTGATAACAATAAGCTTTGATGTATTTATTTTGCCGTTTAATGTCAATGAGTGCATATACTATGTATTCTAACTAAACCACAAAATATGAAAGTTTAGGAAGAACTTTTATTAGATATTCTCATTGATTCTTACTTCAGAAGAGGCTAGCTTACCATTCTTCTAGTTTAACATTTGTAATTGCTGACTATTGTCTCTTGGATTGAGATTCAATTTTTATCATTCTGTATAGATGAATAATTTTTTCATTATTTTCTATTTATTCTGAAAATATAATTGAATTTTAAAATATTTAATTGCTTTTACTAATTTATTAGTCTATCTTTATCAAGAGACATTGATATTTTATTTTGAGTGCAGATTTTGTCAATCCCAAATTGCATCTAAAACAGTCTTTAACCATTGCCTACATTGCTTTGAGATTGAGTGCAAAAACCCCAGAACCCCACCTCAAAAATACTAGAACCCCGTCCAAAAAATACTAGCACCCATACCCCAATGAATTTTTATAAGACTTATCATGTATGAATTACAGGCTTTGAGTACTATTCTAATGAATTTAATAATCTTAACAGGGCTGGGGTAAACTGTTTGGTGGAGAGCGGCTGATATAAATCGTATAGGATTTACGCAGAGATTCCCCTCTACCCCCCAACATTCCTGAGCGAAAGCTTAGTGAACTAGGGGGGACTTCTTAATCTTCTTTTTGAGAAGAGGATGAAACCAGATTCCCGAATCAAGTGCGTTCTTTCTGACTGAATAATCCTATGTTTTGTGAAAATGGTGGTAACTTTTTATTAATCAGTAGTCAGTAGTGACGAGAAAAATAACTGGCAACTAATGATTGTAAAAATTACCGATTACACATATTTTAATATCAAAACTGTTTGAGAGGTAGAAATATATAACTACTTTAGATAAACAGCAAAAGATATTTTCTTACTGGGTGCATACTACCTAGCAAGGGAGAGCCAAGATGAAAGCCAAACTATTCAATGTTCTTACAGTTTGCGTCGTTACCTTAGCAGTGCTTTCACCAGGACTAGTAGTATTTGGCATAATTTGGGAGCGACATCTGGAGTTAGTAAAATCTCAGAATTTAGCTTACGAAGTTAACAACACAACTACAGATGCTCCCGCCTTGGCTCCCCAGAAAGAGGGTACACATTCCCCTCAGACTAGCATTCAATCCTTCGATCGCAATGTGGTTCATCAAATGCTAACTGTTGCTGAACAATATAAATTTGCCACTATCCTGCAATGGTTCTTCTTGTTAACCCCGATTTGTGTTGGGTTAGGGATTCTCTTTTACGACAGATATCTGGTTCATCGCGCTGCTGTTTTAAAAGAACAAGTTGAAATGTTGGAAAGGCTGTGGCGCCAAAGTATCGAACAGTAACTTATTCACAATTTACTAAAATCAAGAAAATTACCATGACAGACCAAGAACAACGCCAAAGCTTGTATTTTAATCTGATTGATGAGTTACTTAAATGTCCTAATGGTCAAGAACCAGAAATTTTGGAATCTAAACCCGAATTGATTGATTCCGGTTTAGTAGAAACAATGTTACAAGTAGCTACTATGTTTGCCCATGAAGGCAATCAAGATGGTGCCCAATTTTTATTTTTTGTGGCACGAGAGCTAGCGAAAGAATTAGGTTTATACCCGGAAGTTCCCAGTACTGAAGTTGCAAATACTGAAGTTGCAAATAAGGAGTAAAAATGCTGTTGACTTCAACGGATGCGGGACAAATAGCTTTAGAACTGCTGATGGCAGATTGGAATATTTCAGAAGAGAACCGAGAGTGGTTCACTATCTTTAGCTCTCGTCTGATTGGCGAGAGTTGGTACACTGTGGAACTAGGTATAGAAGGATTTCCCGATCGGTGGTTTATTCAAGTATATGACACTGGAGCGTGCGATCCAAACTATACATTTATTTCACCAATCCGTAGTTCTGAAGGATTTACGGACTTTATAAATGTGCCGGAAATCATAGCAGAGGTCTTAGTTTGCGAACGCAATGCTCGCTAATAATTAAAATTCAAAACTTGGAATTCAACATCATAGTATTAGGGAGCATCTCACCTTTACAAATATACCTGGCAATTAGGAAAATCCAAGAAAAAAATTATCCAATATTGTGGGGTGGGCATCTTGTCCGCCATATAAACTGAGCGGGCTTTTCAGCCTACCCCACATGAGTTAATTGTATAAAAATGCTTTACGCAAATTTGAGGTGATGCCAAATGAGGCACACCTCTTTTTTTATGTCATATTTAAGCTTTTATTTAAGCTTAATCAGCTATTTTGTCATATTTAATTGATAAAACTATGTTATATTAAATAGCGTGATGGACGCTACAGAAATATCAGTTCCAATGATTGCTGAAGATATCTTAGCCAAAGAATTCACAAGAGTCGTCAACCATTACTACCCGCAAGTTGGAGAATTGCTGGATGGGTGTTATGTGAAAGTCATCACCTGTTTTTGGGGACGACCTGCTAGACGTTTGCAATATATAGGAATTTATTGCTCTGACGAAATGATTTCCTGTGTGCAAGCTCAAAAAGAAATACTCAGAGAAGTAGCAGACAACATGGGTTTAATCCAGGTTGTCTGTATGAATGCCAAGCGATTGTTGCGCGATCCGATGTCGAAGGTCAAAGAGAACAACCCACGCCTATGGTTGGAGTTGCAGTGGGTTGCAACTTAGTGATTCATCGCATTAATTAAGAGGGGTAAATTATTTTGTAGAGAGGACTTTATTCCTCAAATATTTAAGCACACTTTGTGCTTACTACAAACCTATCGACCACTAGAATAACCAGCACCTACGGTGAATATAAAGTATCAACGCAAGTAATGAAAACTGGAATTTTCTGCAATTACGATAATTTTCACCAAGATGCTCGTCGTGCCATCTTTGAGCAAGTTGCACTGGTAAAACAGGCAGAAAGCTTAGGTTTTGAGGAAGCGTGGGTGAGCGAACACCATTTTAGTGAATCTAATCTCAGCCCGTCCATGTTGGTGTTGATGGCACATTTGGCGGGATTGACTTCAACTATCCAATTAGGCACTGCGGCGGTGTTGCTGCCATTCCATAACCCGATTCGGGTGGCGGAAGATATTGCCACTTTGGATAACTTGTGCAATGGACGATTATTATTTGGAGTTGCCAAAGGCGGCCCCTTTCCTCAACAAAACAAGCATTTTGCGACCCTCCCAAGTGAATCCCGTCCCAAGATGCTAGAGGCGATCGCATTGATTCAAAAGCTCTTATATGAAACTGATGTATCATTTAATGGGCGATATTATCAATGCGATCGCTTAACGATTTATCCGAAACCATTGCAAAGTCAAATACCAGTGTATGTTGCCACTGGTGGTGATGACGGTATTGAGCTTGCTGCTAAACATTCCTTCAGCTTGATGGGTGGGCCGCCATTTTCTCTAGAGAGATTGAAGGATACTGTTACCAAATATCGAGCCTTAAATTCTAGTGGTGCGGAAAAATTAGTGCTGGCACGCTTCTTTTTTGTTGGCAAAACATACGATGAGGCGGTGAGTGAGGCGTTACCTTTCGTTCGCAAATTTAGCCAGAAAATGAAAGCTAATTCGGCTGAAGTATTGCAAAACAGTGCGAATTCCAACCAAAAACCATTCGACCGCACAAATATTTGTTTCGATGAAGATTATTTAATTGAGAACTCAATTATCGGTGATGTGGAGACTTGTCGAGACAAAATCAAGAAATTTCAGGACGAATTAAATTTAGGTACGCTAGCACTCAAACCCTCGTCTGCGGATTTGCAAAAAAACCTAGAGAGTTTGACGCGCTACAACCAAGAGGTGCGAAATTATGTCTTCTAAACTATACCTGCTTCCTCCTGATGATTTACCACCAGCTGAGGTAACAAAACAGGATGGAATGCTGCAAATGGAGTTAGAACAGTCTGCTGGCAGATGCTTTTATCTAGCCTGCGATCGCATTACGCGAGTACTGTTATCTAATTGTCAATGGTATCTGACAACAAATGCTACCATCCTCACATTAATTATTGACTGCCCTGACTTAGTATCTTACTGGCATATTGTCAGCAATATTCCCCAGTTGGGTAATCGGTTAGAGCGGTTTGCTAGCAATGGTAAAATCCGCGTTTATCCGCCATTCGGCAAAGGAACGCCGTTTGAAATCAGCGTAAATGAAATATCAGCTTATCGAGATTGGCTTTGAGGTAAATAGAAACTGGGAATCATCTTTACCGCTGTCTAACACCCTGTACTTTTAAAGTGCAGGGTATTGTATTTTATGAGAGATAAAATTTATTTTTTTATTGAATGTAGTTAGTTATTAACTTATAACTAACTACTGTAAATTGGGTTAGTTTTTGTATTTTGAGACAGAAATATTTAGGCGATCGCAATGTCCATATTCATACAAATTGAAAAAAGAATGCGACAAATATATACTCCCAAACTTTGTTTGGTCTGGCTTTCTTAATTTTGAATTTTGAATTTTGAATTTTGAATTGGTATCAGTGGTAGTCTAAATAAAAGTGCAGTAGCGATTATCTAAACTTATCTACTTGCTTATGTCCAAACCTGCTGATATCAGCACTAAACGCCTAATTAGTCTTGCACCCGATAACTGGGTAAAATGGGTAACACAAATTCCTGATGTTATTGTAGGTGAAATTCTCAACTCAGAATTTCAGTGGGTTAGTAGACAAAGTGATGTACTTATCCGTGTCGAGAATCCGCAGTATGGAAAATTTCTAGTTGTCAATGAATTACAACTGCGCTATAAACCGGAAATGCCACGACGGATGCGTGCTTATGCAGCTCTAGCTGAAGAAAAATATAATTTACCTACCTATCCAGTATTAATCAACATTCTTAAAGGAACTAACACAGAAATACCTACAACATATACATCAAATGTTGCAGGTTTAAGAGCAACTCAAGATTATCGGGTGATTAACCTATGGGAAGTTGATGTAAATACTGTCTTTGAAACACCATTACCATCCTTAATTCCATTTGTACCCATCCTCAAAGGGGGTGAAAACGAGTTTGTAATTCGAGAAGCCTTGCAAATTCTGCGTCAGGATGAACAATTAAATCAACTTGAAACAGTTTTGGCTTTTTTTGCTACGTTTGTAATAGAGAGTGCCCTAGTCCAAGAAATCATGAGGTGGGATATGGCTGTGTTGCGTGAATCGCCTTGGTATCAAGAAATTTTACGTGAAGGAGAAGCACGCGGACGACGAGAGGAATTATATTCAGGTATTGAATTGGCACTGGAGATTAAATTTGGGACTCCTGGCTTAGATTTAATGCCAATCATTTACCAAATCACAGATTTACAGCGATTAAAAGTGATTCAACAGGCTATCAAAACCCTAAATACAGTTGAGGAACTACAGCGACTTTGTGATTGATTTACTGGTAAAAAAACTTGTGATTTTCTTACTTACCCATTTATACCACAATACGCTTGGGTTAAGGCCAAAAACTAAAACTGGCGTAGCGCGATCATCGCACTCTTTGCAACGAATACGCATCGCCAGTTCTAACCCTATAAGTCAATACGGTTCAGTTAAGGCTAAAACCACCACAAAAATCAAGGATGAAATTTCCCATCAGACATCATTGTGTATTGGAAGATGCATTCTTGAAGATTGGCTCCTTGAAGGTTGGCTCTTTGAAGGTTTGCTTGGAAGAAAAAAGCTTTCTGAAGGTTGGCTCCTTGAAGGTTGGCTCCTTGAAAGTCTGCTTTGGACAAAAAAGCTTCCTGAAGGTTCGCTTTTGACAGGTTCGCTTTTGACAGGTTTGCTTGGTACAAAGTAGCTTGCGACAAGTTAGCTCCTTGAAGGTTTGTTTCGGACAAAAAAGCTTGGTCCAAAGTAGCTTGCGACAAGTTAGCTCCCTGAAGGTTCGCTCCCAAAAGGCTGGCTTGGTACAAAAAAGCTCCTTGAAGGTTTGCTTGGTACAAAGTAGCTTCCGACAAGTCAGCTCCGTTAAGCTTCGCTTTTGATAGGTTAGCTCCCTGAAGGTTGGCTTGGTACAAAAAAGCTCGCGACAAGTGAGCTCCCTGAAGGTTAGCTCCCTGAAGGTTAACTCCCAAAAGGCTGGCTTGCGACAAGTTAGCTCCCTGAAGGTTAGCTCCTGATAAGTCGCAGTTGAAACACTTGTTGGTATTCAGCAGCTGCTTAACATGTTCAGGATTGGCAGCACATCCGGGAGTAGTTAAAAGAGTAGAAGTGCTAACACTAATAAGCAGAAAAGCTTGGTAAATGTTTAACTGCATCGTAGTTCATTATACAATTCGAGATAATTCTCTTATATTTGCATTTTTTCAGCTTCTTACTCCAAATTTTTCAACGTGATAGCAAGATTATAGAGATATAGCGATCATCTTATTAGAAAAAATACTTCCAGTTTTGATGAAACCCCAGAGGGATTTCGTAAGTCAGTGACTTAATTTGACAGGTTTTAGTTGAAACGCAGAGGGGCGCAGAGTTTTTACTATAATGATGCAGTTAGCCACGCATACCAATTTTCTAACCCAGCACCAGTAGTTGCAGAAACCTGAAAAATCTGAATTTTGGGATTTACTTTTTTAGCATATTCTATGCACTTTTGAACATCAAATTGCAGGTAAGGTAGCAAATCAATTTTCGTGAGAATCATGATGTTACTAGCACGGAATATATGCGGATATTTTAGCGGCTTATCTTCTCCCTCCGTGACGGAGAGAATCACTACTTTTGCCTGTTCTCCCAAATCAAATAAGGCTGGACAAACTAAATTTCCGACATTTTCAATCATTACAACTGAATTCAGTGGTGGATTCAGTTGTTGTAAACCCCTGTCTATCATTGAGGCATCTAAATGACAGCCTGTTCCAGTGTTAATTTGGATGACTTTAGAACCTGTTTCTTTAATTTTTTTAGCATCGTTAGCAGTTTCTTGGTCGCCTTCAATGACACTAATAGATAATTGATGCTTTAAATCATTGATAGTTTGCGTTAAAAGAGTTGTTTTCCCTGCACCGGGAGAACTCATTAAATTTAAAGCGAGAATATTACGACCTTTAAACCATCCCCGATTTTGGGCAGCTATTAGGTTATTTTTTGATAAAATATCCTGTTCTAAAGATATGGTTGTGTTGTGTATTTTGGCATGAATTTCAGGTGCTTCTATATGAGTGTCATGACTGTGGGAGTGAGTGACGACAGTACCATCTGGTAAAGTATGAGTATGATGGTGGTGGTGTTCAGCTTCACTTGTTTCTAGATTGGTAATTTTAGTTTCGCCATCATCAGAACAACCGCAGGTTACACACATAGTTCCTCTATTTCTATTTCTTTAATTTTAAGTTCTTCACCAGTAATTAAATCTAATTGCACGCTACCGCAATTACAGATACCAAATGGTTTATCTAAATAAACTTCTGCACCGCATTGACGACATTTTGCTAAACCGGGAATTTCTAAAATTTCTAATATCGCCCCTGCTAAAACTGTACCTTGAGTGCAAATATCAAAACAAAATCGGATAGCATCGGGCATAATGGCTGAAAGTTTGCCGATTTCTAATAAAACTCGCTGCACTTTTGCGCCTTTGGCGTGTTCAGTCACAATTGCCACAATATTTTGAGTAATTCCAAATTCGTGCATATTATAAAATCTATTAAAGATTAACAAATTCGTGGCAATTGGTCGCCTACCAACATATCCACAATTCTTTCAGCACCAAAAGCTGTTTTTAACAATACTATACCTGGGGGTGAAGAAATAACTTCGCCAATAATACAAGCATCTTTACCTGCTGGGTGTAATTTCATAGCTGATAAAACGTTTTCAGCATTCTTTTTTGGAACCACCACAACTAACTTACCTTCATTTGCTAAATACAATGGGTCTAAACCGAGAATTTCGCAAACTCCGTTGACTTCTTCACGCACTGGGATAGATTCTTCAAAAAGACGAATTCCCACATCGGAACTGAGGGCAAATTCATTTAGCACTGTAGCTAAACCACCGCGCGTAGCATCTCGCATAGCATGAATTTGGGGACATACTTGGAGAATATTTTCTACTAAACTATGTAATGGCTGACAATCGCTTTCAATATTAGTTTCTAAAGCTAATTCTCCACGAGCAATTAAAATTGCTGTCCCATGATTGCCTATTTCACCATTAATTATTATTGCATCTCCAGGTTTAATATTATGAGCAGAAATATTAATTCTTCGTGGAATGATACCAATACCAGCAGTATTAATAAAGAGTTTATCGGCAGCACCACGATGTACAACTTTTGTGTCACCAGTGACAATTTGAATACTCGCTTTTTCTGCGGCTATTTTCATACTGGCTGCAACACGCCGCAAGGTTTCTACGGGTAATCCTTCTTCTAAAATTACACTACAAGTTAAATATAAAGGTTTAGCACCGCTGACAGCTAAATCATTAACTGTACCGTTTATGGCTAATTTTCCTATATCACTGCCGGGGAAAAATAACGGGTCTACAACATAAGAATCTGTTGTAAATGCGAGTCTATCTCCTTGTTGGAGGAGAGAGGTTAAATTGAAGCTGGCTTGGTCTTCTAATTGTGAGAGAATTGGGTTATTAAAATTGCTAATAAAGATATCATCTATTAAATCGCGCATGGCTTTTCCACCACTACCATGTGCGAGAGTTATATGAGTGTCTTGCACTTTACTTTGGCGACGGCGGGCTTGTTCTATTTTTTGGAATAGGGGATTTTGGATTGGGTTTGTGGGGGAAATATTCATATTAAAATTTTTTTAAACGCAAAGGAACGCAGAGGGAAGCGCGAAGGTACGCTGAGTATTTAGTCTGAGGAGAAGCCGCAGGCAGGGAGGGGTTCTTGAGTTATTTTTAGTTTTTGGGTGATTGTTTTTTTGGCAATTATGGAGAGTCGCCCGTATTTGTAATAGGCTGCGCAAGCACCTTCGGAAGATACCATGCAAGTACCGATTGGCGTTTCTGGCGTGCAAGCTGTACCGAAGACTTTGCACTCCCAAGGTTTTAAGACTCCTTTGAGAATTTCTCCACATTTACAAGCTTTATGGTCGGCTACTTTGAGGTTAGGAATGGTAAATTTAAGTTCGGTATCAAATTGGGCATATTCAGGTTTAATTTTTAATCCTGAATAGGGTATGTCACCTAAGCCACGCCAATCAAAACTATCTCGGATGGCGAAAACTTTATTTATGGCTTGCAGGGCTACTGTGTTTCCAGTTTTTTGGACAATTCGGTTATATTGGTTTTCGACTTCACAACGATTTTCTACTAGCTGTTGCAATAGCATCCAAATCGATTGGAGAATATCTAAGGGTTCAAATCCTGAGATGACTATCGGCTTATTATATTGTTGGGAAATAAATTTATAAGGGTCAGTGCCAATTACCATGCTGACATGGCCAGGCCCAACAAATCCATCCAGTTGTAAGTCGGGATTATCTAATAGTGCTTTGAGGGCGGGAATCACAAGGACGTGATTGCTAAACATACTAAAGTTATGAAGTTTTTCGGCTGCTGCTTGCAGAATGGTGAAGGCGGTGCTGGGGGCTGTGGTTTCAAAGCCTAATGCGAAGAAAACTATTTCTTTGTCGGCATTATCTCTGGCAATTTGCAGGCTATCTAGGGGAGAGTACACCATACGGATGTCTGCACCTTGTGCCCTAGCTTGCAGTAAACTCGTTTGGGAACCGGGAACTCGCATGGCGTCGCCAAAGGTGGCAAAAATGACGTTATGATTTTGAGAGATGGCGATCGCATCATCTAATCTCCCTTTTGGCATCACGCATACTGGACAACCAGGCCCATGAATTAGTTCAATCACTTGGGGTAAGATTTCTTCGATACCGTATTTAAATATGGAATGAGTATGTCCACCGCATACTTCCATAATTTTGATGGGTTTTTCTAGTCGATGGCATAATTTGGCGATTTCGCGGCATAACGCTTCAGCTTTTTCCGGTTCGCGGAATTCGTCAACATATTTCATAGAAAGTGAGGAGTAGTGAATTTTATGTATCTGTTAATTTCGCTTTTTTGGTAGTGTTTGTGCTGCTAATTCTTGGAATAGTTGTAATGTTTCTGCTGCTTCTTCTTCATTAATCCGATTCATCGCAAAGCCAACATGCACTAGTACCCAATCACCGACACAAGCTTCGAGGGGATGTTGTTCATCTACGATACAAGCAATATTTACTGCGCGCTTAACACCACCAATGCTAACTATGGCTAATTTATGGTTAACGTTGGTAATTTCTATAATTTTTCCGGGGATTCCTAAGCACATTTTTTTATTTTTTAGGGTAAATTAACCGCAGAGGCGCAAAGACAACAGAAAGAACTATTTGTGAAATAAATTTTTTCAAATATCAACGCTCATGTATTAATTGTGCAGCGGCAATAACTGCTTGTCCTAAAGATAAGCCGCCGTCGTTAGCTGGAACTAAACTGTGAGTGAGTACTTTTATTCCCAATGTTTGTAATCGTTTGGTAACTTGCTCTAACAATATACAATTTTGAAATACTCCTCCGGTTAAAGCTACCTGATGAATCAGATTTTCTTGAGAAAGATGCTTAATCATTTCCACAATCGCATTTGCTAAACCTTTGTGAAATTTGGCAGCTATAACTGGTTGGGGAATCTGCTGCTGCAAGTCATCAAGCAAGGCTTGCCACATTGGACGCGGGTCTATACAGTAAATACTATCTAAAAAGCCAAAACTAAAAGGGTAGATTAGCGTTTCTTTATCATTATTTAAGCTGCTAACATCTACTATAGCTTCCATTGCGATCGCAGCTTGTCCTTCATAGCTACATTCATCTCTATAAATACCGATAGCTGCTGCCACTGCATCGAACAATCGCCCCACTGATGAAGCTAGAGGAGAGTTAATCTTCTTATCTATAAGTTGATTTAGTAGTTGGAGTGGCTTGTTTTTTAGAAATTTTACGATTTCTAAGTCAGTATACTTTTGTTCGCAATCATTCCAAAGATTAGCAGCTACTAATTGGGCATAAGTATTACGCCAAGGCTGATAAATAGCTTGTTCGCCACCAATCATTGCTACTGGTTGAAATGTTGCGAGTCGTTTAAAATTTCGGTAATCTGCTAAAAGGAATTCTCCACCCCAGAGTGTACTATCATCGCCGTAACCTAAACCATCTAAAGCAATGCCTAATATTGGAGGCGAATCTAAAGAAATCCTGTTTTCTGCCATACAAGCGGTAATATGAGCGTGATGATGTTGAATGGGATAAATTTTGATTTTATTTGTATCTGCAAGTTCTTTCCCAAGTTTGCTTGATAAATATTCAGGATGTTTATCAATGGCAATTACTTCTGGTTGATGCTCAAATAAATTTAAGTATAAATTTAAATTTTCTTGGTAAGCGTTAAAAGTCGCAGCATTTTCTAAATCTCCTAAATGTTGAGAAAGAATTGCTTTTCCTTCACGCAATAAGCAAAAAGTATTTTTTAACTCACTACCCATTGCTAAAATTTGCGGTACTTTGTGAAATCCCAGTGGTAAACTAATTGATGCTGGTGCATATCCTCTGGCACGGCGAATTGTTTGAACTTTATCACCAAGAACACGCACAACCGAATCATCTACCCGATTAATAATCTCTCGATTGTGCAAAAGAAAATAATCAGCGATTGTTCCTAATTTTTCTCTTGCTTCGTCATTATCAATACATTGTGGTTCATCTGCAAGATTACCACTTGTTAAAACAATTGGGCGATTCATCCGCCGTAAAATTAAATGATGTAAAGGTGTATAAGGTAGCATGAAACCAAGAGTATTTTGCCCCGATGCTATTGATAATGCTACTTTTTTACCTGTCGCTTGTAGTAAAACAATTGGTGCAGCAGAACTTGCTAATAATTCTTTTTCTTTAGCGTTGACAGTACAATATTGTTCAATTATCTCAATATCCCGCGCCATTAAAGCAAATGGTTTGTGATAGCGCTTTTTGCGCTGACGCAGTTTTTGTACAACGGTTTCCTGAGTTGCATCGCAAGCCAGATGAATACCACCTAAACCTTTAATTGCGACAATCTCACCTTTTTGCAACAAGGTACAAACGGCATCCACATCATCTAGCATAGAAAACATGGAAGCAGTAACTGATTTACCATCAGCGCGTTCTAACCAAGCTGAAGGGCCGCAAGCATGACAAGCTACAGGTTGGGCGTGAAAACGCCGATTTTCGACATCGTGGTATCCCTTTGCACATTCGGGACATATAGCAAACGCAGACATACTGGTATTGGTTCTGTCATAAGGAATCGCACGAATAATACTCAAGCGGGGGCCGCAATGAGTGCAGTTAGTAAAGGGATAGCGATAAAAGCGGCTGAAAGGGTCGAATATTTCTTTTTGACACTGGGGACAAGTGGCTGCATCAGGAGTAATTTCTGTTTTAATGGCATTACTGACACTAGTAGAAATCACAAAATTATCAAATTTAAGTTCATCTTCATAAGGAGTTCTAGTTAGTTTGTTAATTTTTGCTAGTGGCGGACATTCTGTTTGCAATCTGGCAACAAATTCTGTTAATGCTTCCTCACTACCAGATACCCGAATTAATACACCTTCACCATCATTACAAATATCTCCACGCAAACCGCAAGCTTTAGCCAGACGATATACGGTAGGACGAAAGCCTACTCCCTGAACAGTACCGCGAACTCTAATTTCTTCAGTCGGCATAGTTAAACTGCCACAACAAAATTCGGTTATTTCCAGAATCAGCTATTACCGCCGTACTACCACAAATTTTTATCCCGTAACACCAATTTAAACTATCTCGTTTCGGTAGTCCGAAATTACGATTTTCACCTTTACTTTGAAAATTTATTTGTCCTGCTAACCCATCTGCCATTACACCTTGCAGTGATAAAATTGATTCTGGCTTTCTCCATCCTAACAAACGAGAATTAGCTGTATCTGCAACTACTAACCAGTCGCCAGCCACCGCCACACCATAAGGCATACTCAAACTACTAGCACTAGGATAATAAACTCCTTGATTCATTTCCACAAAATCAAAGCTTTTTTGTCCTAAAATCACTGTACAAGGGGCATTATTTTCTGTTGGTATTCCCTGCCAAATCATCACTCGGTGATTACCTGCATCGCTGACAACTAAATTTTCTCCCCAAAAAGCGATGTCGTGACACCAACGCATACTCGCTGCGGTTGGAGAATCACCGCCGTTTTCATTGCGAGATATCATATCTGGTTGTCCCAAAACTAAATCAGCAGGTTGACCATTTTCTGTTGGTAATTGATGCCAAATTAATAGTCTTCGATTACCAGTGTCAGCAATAAATAACTGTCCTTGATGATAGTAAACACCATAAGGCCAGTGCATTGTACTAGCAGATGCTTGCTGATTTCCTCGATTTGGTTCATTATCAGTAAAATTAACTTGTCCTAATACCAAATCTGCTGGAACATTATTATCTTCTGGTAAGCTTTTCCAAATCAAAACCCGATGATTCCAAGCATCTGCTACAGCTAACCCTTCACCGCAAGCACAAATCCCTGTTGGTACACTTAAAGTTGCCCTTCCCGGTGTATTTTTAGCATTTTGTCCTTCATGATAAAAATCAGGTTGTCCAATTACCCAATCAGCCGGTTGACTATCTCTTGTGGGTAAATTTTGCCATCCTAATAATCGATGATGTCCGGTATCTGATACCCATAAAGGGCCAGTTTCTGATAATAAACAAGCACCACGAGGCCCAAACATATTTGTAGCATTGGGCGCTACTGGTATGACTAATTGTTCTGGTTCTATAATGTTACCTAAAATTACCTCTGCACCTTGAGGTGATAGAGGCAAATATTGAGAAATTTCTGTTGCTTTTAGCGGTAATTGTGATATGGGATTACTTATGATTGGGATATCCATGAACCGCAGATAGACGCTAATAATTATTTAAAAACATTAATGTTGATTAGCGTGTAACAACAGTAACGGTTTTGCATTATGCTTTTTTCAAATTAAGTTAAAACCTTTAATCGACTTCTGTATTAATCAATTTTAAAAAATCTAGTCAAATTTAGTAACTTTTGCTACATAGCGAATCTTTTGCATGAGTGCGCGATGTACTGAAATGAGAAAGCAAACTGGGGTTTGAGAAAGTAAAAGCTGCTTTTGCTTGCGGAAAACACCAAAATGAGTAAGTAAAAGCTCATTTTGCTTGCGGAAAACACCAAAATGAATAAGTAAAAGCTGCTTTTGAGTAAGTAAAAGCTTATTTTGCTTGTGGAAAACACCAAAATGAGTAAGCAAACTGGGGTTTGAATAAGTAAAAGCTGCTTTTGAGTAAGTAATATGCCTTTTTACTTTCTCAAAACACTAAAATCAATATCTGAATTACACAAATGAGAATTAATTTAAAGATATTGAGAAAGCATTCAGGCATTTTGCTTGCACAAAAGACTAAAATCAATGCGCGAACTACTGAAATGAAAAAGCAAAGTAACTGTGATTGACTAATCGCCAAGTATATTTGTTGAAATGTTACCTTTGCATCATCATTTTTGCAGTTTCACAAAAACCTTATCGCCTTTAATCTTGACTGGATATGACTGAAGCGAAATATCAGGTGCAGTTAAGCATTCACCTGTCTCTAATTTGTATTGGAATCCATGAGCAGGACAGGTAATGATACCATTTTCAACTTTACCCTTTTCTAAGGGAGATCCAAGATGAGCGCAACTATTACGGTAGCATTTTACTGTAGCACCTTGACGATGTAAAATAAGTGAAGTACCAGCAAGTTGTACTGCCACTACACTAAATTCAGGAACTTCATCAAGGGTCGCTACTTTCATCCAAGTACAAGTTATTTTTGCAGAGAATGGACTGATTAAACTAGAATTAGCGTTGTTAATAGTAGAACTGCTATTAACTGCCACTACTTTAGTAATTTCGGGGCAATGGTTTTTGATTGCTTGTTCTACTCCCTGAGATAAAGTTAAAGTAGAAGTCAGACAACTGCTGCAAGTTCCAATTAATCTGACTTCTACTGTATCTGGTGGTTTAATTGCCACTAATTCTACATCACCGTTATGGCTTTTTAAACCTGGGCGAACTTCTTCAAGGGCTGTCTGAATGCGTTGTGAAAGCGGAGGTTTTGGTGGTTTGACTAGTTCGTGATACAGTAGCACTGCATAGACTAATTCATCTGCAACTGCATGACGCAAAGCTGGCATTGATTCTTCTTTCAGGCTTTTAATCAAGCTAGTCAATGCAGCTTTATGCAAAGCTTCAATTGCCCTTTTTAAACCCACCGCTACACACCGTTGGCTTTCATCCCACTCGGATATAATTGCCTCAAAACGATTAATTTCCTGAACTAATTCTTCAAGATTTGTCATTTGTCATTTGTCATTGGTCATTTGTCATTGGGCATTGGTTATTTATCAATGACAATTCACTTCATTTTGAAGTCTTTGAGAAGAAATGGCATAATCATGCCCGTTACTAAGCTAGATAATATTATTGGTAGGTAGAAGGGAATCGGGGCTTGTGCGAGTAATACTAGCAGTAAGAAACCTACAGCAATACCAATAGTAGTTTGCTTGACAAAATACACAGGGTCGCGTAGTAGCTTTCCTTTAACAAATAACTTAGCAGAAAACCAACCTATCTCTAACATGTTTTCTCCTAATAATTTGTCAAGAAATTTAAGGTAGCAAGCCCTAATAAGATGGCGGGAATTACACCCGCAGGGGCAAATAATGCACCAAGCATCGCTGAAAACTGATAGCCTATATCTTTCCCAGCTAATAGCATTCCACCAATTGCACCGCCAACCATAGACAAGGCTGCTGCTATGATTAACCACACGACTTCTGTTGCTATGTTCAAATCGCCATCTGTTAAACTTGTGAGGAAATTTATCAGATTTTGCGTTGTTAAAATATCTCTCATGCTGTTTTTTTACTTGTTGTTAAAGTGATAAGAGTTAAATCAGATTCATAACTCCTAATCCTTCATTTCTGTTTCTAGGTCTTGTAGTGCTTGAACTACAACTTCTGCTTGTGCAATTTGTTGGTGTTCCGTAAATATTTCTAAAGCAGCTTGATAGTAAGTACGCGCTTGCAAAAGATTTTGAGGATTACCAGCTTCTGGTTTTTCTGGGTCGTCTGGTAAGTTGAATAGGGTGTTGGCTTTGTTTGAAATTGTGTTAGCGTACTCTAAAGGTGTATCTTTGGGATTACGCACTTTTAACGCTTCGTCATAAGCTGCGATCGCTCTTAAGTTATTCTCCACAGGATGGGAACTCACTAGATATTGCAAAGCATTACCTAAATTGTTCTGCAACATCGCATATTCTCTAGGATGGTCAATCAAATTAATGTGCTTTAGTGCCACCTCAAATGATTGCACAGCTAACCCTTGACGCAAGTATTCTCGTTCCGATGCTAGGGGCATAGAAAGGTATGCGATCGCAATATTGTTATACAAAATCGCGTATTCTTGAGGATAATCTTCCCAAGTAAAGACCCGCAAAGCCTCATGATAAGCCTGGATGCTGTCGGTTATCCGCGCCAAATTAAATGGTACTAACGACTGCAACACCAGCCCAAAATTCATCTGCGTCTCTGCCACTTCTTCTGGCAAAGCTAATTGTTGTAAAATCGGTAATGCCTCTTCATAACCGACTTTCGCTTGCATCAACAGTTGGTAATCAGCATCCGGTATTGCCTGTAATGTCCCCGCCATCCCTACTTGGGCCCTGGCTTTTAATAAGGGATACTCCTCACCACACATTTCATAGGCCCGGTAATATAACCCAACTGCATTTCGCAAGTCTTGGGCAGCTTTGGGCTTTTTTTGAAAACCCTGTGCTATCTCAATCAGCATCTGAATTTTTTCTTCTGCTGAAGCTGACTCTGAAGCAACAGCTGCTACCGCAGCCTTCACTGCTGAATCTGTAATGCTGGGGGTCATAACTCTGCCGTACTCTAGCCAATTGGGAATTGAATCTGTCAACGCCCACGAATGATTGAGATACGTAAAAGCATCTAATCACGGGCCATACTGATTTACGCAGGCTTCGAGTCCTTTAGGCGGAATTCCCCTTTTTTATTTGAGCTAGGATTAAAGACTATAAACTAGGGAAAAAACTTAATTCCCTATAGCCAATGTCCTATACCATGCTCAATACAATACTATAAAACACCCTATTTCTAAAATTCTAGGGGGAAATTGCTAATATTAATGTCAGCTTTAAACACCTAATATTTTTTAAATACTTTTTGTATCATCATCTTATACAATTTCAATATTTTTTATTGAATTGTTGACATACATAATATTTATTGTAATCAAAATAGTTACCACGGGTTAGTCGTTGTGTAAAATATGTTCATCAACTGTAAAACAAGCTCCTTTGAAAACAGACAGTATCTTTTATCGGATCTTTCAGAGTATCCCCAGTACTTTCTTTGAACTGATTAACCAACCACCCCAACTAGCTAGTGCTTACCAATTTTCTTCAGTAGAAGTTAAACAACTGGCGTTTAGAATCGATGGTGTCTTTCTTCCAAATACGCCAAACTTACCGATTTATTTTGCCGAAGTGCAATTTCAATCAGATAAAAAATTCTACTCACGTTTATTTACCGAAATCTTTAACTATCTCGATAAAACCGAATTAACTAACAATTGGCGTGGTGTTGTCATCTTCCCCAACCGCAGCGTTGATACTGGAGATACCGAAAGATATACAGAATTACTCAACTCCCAACGAGTAACTCGCGTCTATCTCGACGAATTAAGCTCCATTGAGGCATCATCAATTGGTATAGAGACAGTTAAACTCATCATCGAACCCGAATCAACTGCGACAATAAAAGCTGTAGAGATAGTCAACAGTGCCCGACAGCAAATTCCAGATGTCACTACTATTAGGGAAATTATACAATTAATAGAGACGATATTAATCTACAAGTTACCGCGATTGAGCCAGGAGGAGATAGGAAAAATGTTTGGATCAAATGAATTAAGGCAAACTAGATTTTACCAAGATGTTTTTGCAGAAGGTGAGCAAAAGGGTAAACAAGAAGGTAGACAAGAAGGTAAGTTAGAAACGATACCCCAGTTATTAAGCTTTGGTTTAAGTATTGAGCAGATAGCTCAAGCGTTAGGTTTGGACGAACAAGTTGTTAGGCAAGCTGCACAACCAAAATCCTAAAACAACTGATATATAGTTCAATACGGTTCAGTTAAGGCTAAAACTCTGTTATCAAGTCAATTTTTTAACGAACCGCCAAGGCGCAGAGGACGCAGAGGGAAGAAAGAGAAGGAAAAAATTGCTTAACTGAACTGTATTGATATATAGTTGACGGGGCGCAAAGTTTAGCGCCCCTATTTTTTGCTCATTTATTACATAAAAATCTGATTACTTAAAATACTCATCACCTCACACGCATTAACAGTTGATAGTAATTATTAATCATTACATAGTTTTGTCCGTGACAATTTAAGCATATTGAGTTTGTTTAATGTTAACATTTCAAACCAAAAGGTAGTGTTTATTTTTACTATTTCGCATTTTTAAAATGTGTTGTGTATAACAGACATAGCCATTAAAAATAATCTTGAGAATATTTAATATATTGTTAATGATTAATTCTTTTTTAATGAAAGTAAATTAGATAAAAAATATCTTACTATTAAAAAATAAATATTGATAAACAGGTGAGACTTTACAAGCATTATCACCTACATCATGCATGGGAAACAATACAAAAATACCTAGCCGATGACTAACGTACTATGGCTACAAGGTGGTGCTTGTTCAGGCAACACCATGTCATTTCTCAATGCCGAAGAACCGACAGTCTGCGATTTAATTGCCGACTTTGGTATCAATATACTTTGGCATCCTTCCTTGGGGCTGGAACTAGGCAATGATTTGCAAACACTATTACGGGATTGTATTTCTGGCAAAATTCCTTTAGATATCTTGGTATTTGAAGGCAGTGTTGTTAACGCCCCCAACGGTACTGGCGAATGGAATCGGTTTGCCGATCGCGCCATGAAAGATTGGTTATTAGACCTCGCCAAAGTTGCTCAATTTATCGTCGCTGTGGGAGACTGTGCAACCTGGGGAGGAATTCCTGCTATGTCACCCAACCCCAGCGAATCGGAAGGTTTGCAATTTCTCAAACGTCAAGAAGGTGGCTTTTTAGGGAAAGATTTCGTATCACAAGCAGGATTACCTGTAATTAATATACCAGGATGTCCCGCCCATCCCGACTGGATTACGCAGATATTAGTTGCGATCGCTACTGGACGCATAGCAGACATTGCTTTCGACGAACTAAATCGTCCCCAAACCTTCTTTAACACCTATACACAAACAGGTTGTACTCGCAACGTTCACTTTGCCTACAAAGCATCAACCGCCGAATTTGGTCAGCGCAAAGGATGCCTATTTTATGACTTGGGTTGTCGCGGCCCCATGACTCATTCTTCCTGTAACCGCATCCTATGGAACCGCGTCTCTTCCAAAACCCGCGCTGGAATGCCTTGTTTAGGTTGCACCGAACCAGAATTTCCCTTCTTTGACCTGAAACCAGGAACCGTATTTAAAACCCAAACAGTCATGGGAGTTCCCAAAGAATTGCCGCCAGGGGTGAACAAAAAAGAATACGCCTTACTGACAATGGTCGCCAAAGATGCAGCACCACCTTGGGCAGAAGAAGACTTTTTTACAGTTTAGTCATTAGTCATTTGTCATTAGTCATTAGTCCTTTGTGATTTGACTAATGGCTATAACCTTTCACACTTCTCTATACCTCTCAACGAGAAATCAAGGGTTTCGACTATTTTGCAGTGAGGCGAGTGAATAATTACCAATCACAAATAACAAAGGACAAATGACAAAGGACAAATGACAAAGGACAAATGACAAATAACAAAGGACAAATGACAAATGACAATTCAATCATTAGACATTTCGCCCGTCGGTAGAGTTGAAGGCGATTTAGATGTCCGAGTTGATATTGAACATGGACGGGTAGTCAACGCCTGGACACACGCCGAACTTTTCCGAGGATTTGAAGTTATCCTTCGCGGTAAAGATCCCCAAGCCGGATTAATTGTTACACCTCGCATTTGCGGAATTTGCGGCGGTTCTCACCTGACTAGTGCATCTTGGGCATTAGATACAGCTTGGGAAACAGAAGTTCCCCGCAATGCAATTTTAGCGAGAAATCTCGGTCAAATTGTCGAGACTATTCAAAGCATTCCCCGCTATTTTTATGGTTTGTTTGCTATTGATTTAACCAATAAAAAATACCGCCATAGTCGCTTTTATGAGGAAGCTGTTAAACGTTTTGCCGCTTTCACAGGCAAATCTTACGAACTAGGTATAACAATTTCCGCTAAACCCGTAGAAATTTATGCACTGTTGGGCGGACAATGGCCCCATTCCAGCTACATGGTTCCCGGTGGCGTGATGTGCGCCCCCACTTTAACAGATATTACCCGCGCTTGGGCGCTTCTCGAATATTTCCGCACCAATTGGTTAGAACCAGTTTGGTTGGGTTGTTCTTTAGAACGCTACGAACAAATCCAAAGTTATGATGATTTTAGAGATTGGTTAGATGAAAACCGCAATCATCGAGATTCCGACTTAGGTTTTTATTGGCGCATGGGTTTAGACATTGGTTTAGATAGATATGGCGCTGGTGTTGGTAAATATGTCACTTGGGGATATTTAGCCCATGAAGATAAATACCAAAAGCCGACTATCGAGGGACGAAACGCGGCAACGATCATGAAAAGTGGGGTGTACGACAGCTTCACACACACTCACACCTTAATGGATCAGTCATTCACCCGCGAGAATACAACTCACTCTTGGTACGATGAAGGGACAGAGGATATTCACCCTAGCGATCGCAACACTAAACCCACTGCAATCAATACAAAAGACTTCGATAACGCCTACTCTTGGTCGAGTGCAGTTCTTCACAAAGACTTCGGACGCTTGGAAACTGGCCCCTTAGCGCGTCAATTAGTAGCTGGTGGTAAACATGGCGAATCTTGGCAACACTACGACCCTTTCATCCTTGATGTCTTCAAACGGATGGGTGGTGCTAGTATTCATGTGCGTCAGCTAGCACGACTTCACGAAATTGTCAAGTTATATCGTCAAGCTGAACATTGTTTGCGCGAATTCAAATTAAACGACCCCTGGTATATCAAACCCACAGAAAAAGATGGACGCGGTTGGGGTGCAACGGAAGCAGCACGCGGTTCTTTGTCTCACTGGGTAGAAATAGAAGGCGGTAAAATTAAGAATTACCAAGTGATTGCCCCAGGTACTTGGAATATCGGCCCTCGTGATGGTGAAGGTATTCGCGGCCCCATTGAAGAAGCGTTAATTGGCACACCCATTTACGATTCTAGCGATCCGGTGGAAGTTGGTCATGTGGCGCGATCGTTTGATTCTTGTTTAGTTTGCACAGTCCACGCCCATGATGCTAAGACTGGTGAAGAGTTGGCGCGTTTTCGGACTGCTTAATTTAGTTGTCAGGTGCGTTAGTCGTAGGGTAACGCACCAAAATTTCTGTAGTTAGCCTGGTTTAGAAAGTTCAGACTCATACTGTTCTATCACTCCCAATAGTTTTCCCAGTCATCTTGGAAGGCTTGCTGTAGCTTTTTCATATAGGCGTTAGTTTTGATTTTTACCATCCACAAATCAGCAGGATTGCTACCACCTTTGCAGACTACACCCTCGGCTAGGCCATACTTCCCAGCGCGGACATCTTCTACAAATTGTCCGGTGAGTTTGCCACGATAGACAACGCGGGCGATCGCTAAATTACTAAAATCTTGTACAAACTGTTCGGGGGGAATCATCCCGCGATTAGTTTCTACATCAAAGAGAATCAGTTGTTTCGATTCTTCGGGTTTGTGCATCCCCGCGAAGGAATTCGCCCCGAAAAATTCAGTGAAGACGGTGATTTCTGGGCTATTGTAAGCGGGGTTTTCTCGAAACAGTTTGTCTAGGGGGGTGGCGAAAAGCTTTTGAAACAGGTTAGAAGCCTCTTCTAGCCCTGGATGGGCGGCGTTGAACTCAGCAATACCCCTCTCATCCAAATCAAAGCGATCGCGCCGAGTCCCAAACCCATACCACCCTAGTTCGACTTCCCAAACCCAATGCAGATTCGTACCGTCGTATTTATCAAAAGCAATACAGCGACTGGAGGGGTAGTTTTTGCTACCGAGAATTTTAGGATATGCTAGCTGAATGCGAGGCATGATGTTAAGAATAAAAAACTATTTTCCCAGCCTAGCTTGGGCTAAACGCTAACTGTCTCTTCCCGTTGCGTAATTATAGGCAATGGCTGATAAACGCGCAAACATGGCTCAGATTCAGGATTAATCATTTACACAATCAGCTGATTCAACAGTCGTAGCGTAACATACTAAAACTTCCATAAACAGTGAGTTAGGCTTGCATTAATGCATTTGCATAAAACAGCAATTTACACGGTAAGCTTGTGTCTGATTTAGCGCTACATAATTATCTTCCTCGCGTTCCCGATGCAGCATTGCAAGAATACATAGAATGGTGTGTTTTAGAGCAAGCTCAAGCCGCAGAATGTAACTTTACTCCTGATAGAAGTAAGTTAGATAATTTGCCACCAGAAGACTACGTTCCTAAACTTGTCGAGCAGTTCATGAAAGTTAAACCAGACCCAATTAAAGCTGGTTTGGTAGCAGCGATCGCTGGTAAGGAAGCTGACAAACACGCTTTATCTGGTTTAGCGATCGCTGCTGATTTTGTATCTCTTTACGTTAAGTATTTAATTCCTAAAGAAGGAAGTACTAAAGAACAGGCTGAAGAGATATTAACTCAAGCATCACAACATCAGTATGAGAAACTGACTGAAGTTGCTAAGAAACATGGTGTAGAGTTATAGTTGACTGCTGATAAATTCTTTTTCAGAGGCTTTGTCTGTCCCATCAGTCAAAGCCTCATATTTTGCAGATTATGGCAACAACTCGAAGTAATCACAGTGTCTCGGACGGACAAAACCAAAGTCACGCCGATCAAGTGTCAAGATCCGAGTGATGTTGTCTCTCTCTGCAAGTGCAATAATCGTTGCATCTGTAAAATCAAGCTGACTATCAGCATACTCTTCGAGAATTTCATTAACTCGCTCTAAATCTTCAAAGTGAATTGATTCTAGCCGAATATCGCTAGCAGCAAGTTCAATCAAAAAATGACGCATTACTTGATGTCCCAGTCTAGACGAAATTAGGTAACAAACTTCAGGAAGGACAGAAGTTGGCAAAATTAATTGTTCACTTAAAGTCTTTGCGACATTAAAAACACGAGAGTGATTACAATCGCTCTTGTCAGTAAGCGCAAATAAGAAACTTGTATCCAGGATTGCTGTCATGTACGCTCATCTGCTTTAAGACTCCAACCACGTACAGAATCAATCTCATTTTTTAATATATCTTCATCTTGTTCTGAGACATCAGTTTCCCCAGAAGCTCCTAATCCTGCAATAGACATTAGAAAAGAAGACCCATGATTGTTTACTTCTTTTTGCCTTGTCGATTTATATTGAAGATATTCAACAAAGCTTGCTAGCTCAATTAATTTTTCATCTGGGAGAGCATTAATTGCCTCAATTAATGTCTGTCTATTTGTAGTCAAAGTATCCATACGCTTGACAAAAGGAAAGAATTGCTTTGACTTATTCTACTTTATGCGATCGCTCTGGTAGCAGTTCAAGACATTGGCGTACAAAAAATGCTAACTATCATCGGTTGCGGCAATCTCAATCGCAGTGACGACGCAGTAGGCGTAATCATTGCCCAACGCTTACAAAAATATCTAGCTGAAAACCCTCATCCTCATGTGCGAGTATATGACTGTGGCACCGCAGGGATGGAAGTAATGTTTCAAGCTAGAGGTAGTAAACAATTAGTAATTATTGATGCAAGTTCAACTGGTTCTGAGCCAGGTGCTGTGTTTAAAGTTCCAGGAAAAGAACTGGAAGCAATGCCCGAACCTAGTTATAACTTGCACGATTTTCGTTGGGATAATGCTTTAGCCGCCGGACGGAAAATCTTTCAAAATAATTTTCCCGAAGATGTGACAGTTTATTTAATTGAAGCGGCAAATCTTGGTTTGGGACTAGAGTTAAGTCCTGTTGTCAAAGATTCTGCTGATTTAGTTTTTGAAGAGGTAGCTGCACTTATCAGCCAGAATATTAACTAATCCAAAATCCAAAATCTAAAATCTAAAATCGAATCACGCCCAATCCCGATAAACAGAAAGTTCATCTACCCTCATTTCAAAAGGTACGCCTTGACTCTCTGGCGGACAAACACGGATTTTAGCACTGCTAACAATTCCATGTAGCAATGTCCCCATTGGTACGATTTTTTGCAAAATACGCCAATTAGTAACTTGATCGGGACATTCAATAACCAATGTTAGAGCATTGGCATGAGTTGTGACATACCACCGACAAGTAGATAGAAGATTTTGAATTGTGCGATCGCAAGCGTCATAAAAGTATCTGCTAATAGAATACTCTAGTTGTTGCCGCAGTATAATATCCGCAGATGTCGGTTGCATAGGATGCGAGTCATCACTATTAAAGTAATACATCTTTCTAGCCATATCTTTTTAGCTTCCTGCTTATATTCCAATCACCATTCCATAAAGTACATCTTCATTTGTTTCTAATAATTCTTGGGTTTCGTCATCATAATAAGCACCAATCCCACTACATTGAATACCCAAATAATTACTAGTTAAATAAAGTCTCTGTCCCAGAAAACCAGCTATTTGCATAGCAGTTTGATAATTTAAATAATCTGACACAAAAAATAAAGTTACAGCGCCATCTCTAGCAATAGCTTGATTAATACATAAGTAACCTGTCTTTTCACTAAAGTTACCCGCTTTAATCAAATACGTACCTTTATATAACCCAGGTGTCATTCTCTCTACTCGATGCACCACTGAGTAAATTTCTATCTCCTCATAGTTTTCTGTCGGTATTGACTGCTGAAGTTGTTGCACTACATATAAATAATCTTCTTGAGAAATAGCCTCTTTCCGGAAACGTCTAATAGAACGTCTATTCCAAACAGTTTGAAAAAATTTATCCTTATCAAAGTTAAATTGAGGATACTCTAATTTCTGCTGGCGACTCTTTTGTAGAGTAGTTGCTTGATAGGTATCTTCAATAAATTGATTAGGTTCAAAATAATCAGTACCAGAGACAAAAGGAACTTTCAGCCTTAAGCTTCTGATTTTATTGTCTTGTACTTCTCCTGACACCGCACAAGCAGTGATAAACTCTTTATTCTCAAATCCTAAATCTGAATTGAGGGCAAGTTTATCAAAGTCAAAAACTAGTTGTATATCTCGGTTGTGGAGAAAAGCTGAAGCGGCAACTGCACCTAAATGGTGTCCGCTATCTAAGAAGCAATATCTTATGCTCCTGTTTTGATATTTCCAGCTAGACCTATAATAAACACAACTAATTAAAAAGATGAATCCGTTGATACATTTACCCGGTATAATATAATTTTCTAACCCATCATCAATTAATTCATAGATGAGAGTTAGACAATTATTCTCAACTTCTAGATGGTATATACCATTTACTATTCCCTCAATCCCGCGAACCTGTACGTAAACTTCCGTAGGATACAGAGCGCCTGCTGATGGATTCACTCGCAGTTTTAATGGGCCATCTTTATATACTTTTTCTAGTGTTATTGCACTGGTTAGCGAGATAAAAGAGTGAACAGGATTATTGAGATTTAATTTCACTCTCTGATAAAACTTGGGATAAACTTTAAATGAAGATGGCTGTGTTGAAGCATCTACATAATTTGGATCGAGTTGTACCGATAAGTAAGAATGCTTGGTAGCGTCATGATAAGCTTTGCCCGATATCTGACTTGATGGCATTTTTAATTATCCTTAAGACTTCTACGTTGCTAGCAAAATCTATTGCTTTATAATCGTCTAAATTTTTTAAATATAAATTAGGATCGTGTTGTAAAAGTAACTTGACAACTTCTGTTTTTCCGGCTGATGCTGCGTACATTAAAACAGTTGCACCGTTATCATTTTGGTTGTTAATGTCAATGTTATGAGCCAACAGTAAATTAATTAAATCGTAGTAATTACCAAAACAAGCAAACCACAAAGCATTGTTGCGATCGCTATTTCGAGCATTGATATCTGCACCAGCATCAATTAGTTCTTTGACGACTGTATAAACTCCTTCTCTTGTCGCTTTCATCAAAGCTGTATCGCCATTTTCACCCGGCTGATTTAAATCGTTAAGATTGTAGCCTTTTGCTATTAACCATTGAGTTGTTACTTCACTCAAATTTTGACTGTTGGTTCGATTCATAACTACTCCTAATTTAACTTTTTTACTAATATAAATTTGCTTCACAAATAGAATGGTGAGCATTGCTCACCATTTTTGCCAAAATGCTATTTAAATCCTTTTAACTTACATATATGCTATCAATTTTATAAGTTTAAATTATGAATCATTTCTAAAGAACAGCCAACATTCTTCTTAAAAAAGCTTGAAAAATAATGGAAAAGCAGTAATTTTTACAGTTTTCTTTTATAAAATAGATTAATAGCAGATATAAGTGGATTTAGATCCCCGACTTCTTGAAGAAGTCGGGGATCTGCACTTGAATAGTAAGTGCGTATATTTTTAAATTTACTGGCAATGATAAGAATATAAAATATTGTCTACATCTTCGATGGTAAGATTTTGTTTGTCAGCTAAAGTTTTTAACATATTGGTAATATCTTTAAGCTGGGATAAATTAAAAGAAAGTCCTAATTCATTCGCTCGGTAATTAACCGCCTGTTTTCCAGCCAATTTATGATTGATTAAAATTGAGCGCGTTACACCAAAACTCCTGGGATTAATAGCTTCATAAGTCTCAGAGTTATTAAGCATAGCCTTAGTATGAATGCCAGCTTTATGACTAAAAGCACTCTCACCAAAAACACAATGGTTAAAAGGAATAGAAATTCCAACTTTTCTCGCAACTAATTCATGCAAGTAACCAAGTCGATCTAAGCGATATTTCGATTTAATCTGTTCTGGATTTGTGGCATATAACCTAGCGATGAATCCAGCTAGTGAGGTAATACCATTGCGTTCACCAATACCCAGAACACAAGTGTCAATATGAGTTGCTCCTGCTTCCAATGCTGTATAACTGTTAGCATTTGCACATTCTGTATCATTATGGCCGTGAAACTCAATATCTAAATTAGTGAACTGGCGCAAAGTCTTCACTAATTCAAATACTTGCATTGGCGTAATAATTCCTACTGTATCGGCAATCCCTATGCGTTTGACAACTCCTAATTTTTCAATCTCCGAGTAAATTGTGATTAAATCTTCTATGGAAGTGCGTGACGAATCCTCAGCTGAAAACCGTAACTCAACATCGGGAGATTGTTGATGGATAAAAGTTAAAACTTCAGATGCTAAATCAATAATTTGATTAATATTTTTACCATGACTGAACTGACGCATCAAAGAAGAACTACCAATAGTTAAATTAATCCCGGCTACGCCTGTTGCTAAAGCAACTTTAGCATCTTCTAAGTGACAGCGAATGTGAGTTAATATTTTGGATGGCAAGCCTAACTGAGCCAATCGTTCACAGTCTCGTCTAGACTGAGGTGAAGCAATTGGTGACGTTAACTCTATATATTCCACTCCAAACTCAGCAAGGGCTTCAGCAATCTCGACTTTATCATCTGAAGAAAAATTGGCTTTGACAAATTGTTCGCCTTCACGGAGAGTACTTTCTACAATTGCAAATTCAGATAGCGACATTGAGCAATCCCTATACTAATTCTGACTAAGGATATTCACTTATTAGTTTTTATATTAGCAGATTTGTATAATTGAGAAATAATTGCTTTGGCTGATTCTTGAGGACTGACTATAGTATCAATTATAAGAGAGCGATCGCTCGTATCCATCGCCTCTAAAATCTGTTTCGTCAAAACCGAATCATAGTTCTGACTTTCTTCGACAAATATTTTTAGTTTTTCCCGCAATTCTAGACTTGTGATAACTTGTTTACTGACAAGTTCTAAGATTTGTTGTTCTTCTTTAGGAGTAAAATAAGCAGAAGCTTCTGGTACGCCCAAACTAGCAAAATTACTCAATATTTCTGGAATAATTTGCATACGCTCGTCTAACTCTTGATTAGCAATTCGATCGAAAGAATCATGACGTTTTATAAGCCTTTCTAAACGTACAGTATTTGGTGCAGTCAACATTACAAATTTAGCATTTTTTAAAGCTTTCGCTGCATAGCGAATCTCATTTTCACCACGTAAACTATCGAAAACTAACATAGAGTTTACTTGTTGTGGATTAATATGTAGCGAAGCTAAGATGTGACCCATTCCACCAGGAAAGTATTCTCTATAAAGACGAGTATAAGTTAGGCGTTTAATCCGGCAATGGGGTTGTATGAGTTTCTCTTGCATTTTTAACATTGGCGCAATTATTACGCGTTCGGTTAAAACACGACGATTAGGTAAAAGTGTAAAATCCAAGCCTTCTTTAGCCAAAGCTTTTGCAATCGTGCTTTTTCCTACGCCAGTCATACCTACTATGATTAGTAAAGGAAAACTCGTTATTGGCAACCAGTCTTTAGGAACAGGAAATCCTACACCTACACCTAGACTTAAGTGTTCAAAAAATAGATTTTGCCTTGTTGTATTAACTCGATCCTGCACAATATGAACCTCTTTTTAGCTTAGTTATTATAAAGATACAGTTATTATATAACCTCAGTACTTATACATAAAAGTAGCTGTTTTAAATTTGATGTATATTATTATCAATAGTTACTTTTTTTAAATTTTTTATCTTACTTTTTGGAGCAAATGACCGCCCCACCTATTCGTGTAATGCTCGTCAAGCAGAGATACTACCGTTAAGTAAATGAGGTGATTTCAAAATTATTAAGATATTTTAAAAAAAGCTATTTTTAAAATAAAAACTTGCTAACTTACTAAAGTATAAATAGTTAAAATTAGTGAATTAAAAACATGGAAATTAGCGCTCGTAATTCTCTGAAGGGTACTGTCAAAAAAGTTGTACATGGTTCAGTTAATACTGAGATAACTTTAGAACTAGCGCCAGGAGTAGAGCTAGTATCAATCATCACAAAATCATCAGCGGAAAAGCTATCACTTGCAGAAGGTAAGCAAGCCTATGCTGTGATTAAATCATCAGATGTGATCGTTGCTGTTGATTAAAAAATAGAGTTGGCTTCCTTTGTGAGCCACTCTATATTTTCATATAAAATTGCATTTATTTATACAATTAGAGTGCAATAACGTATTCAAGCGTAATTGCAGCAATCATATTAGATTTTTCAAATTGAAAATCACAGATACTCAACTTATTTAAAAAGCCAGGTGTTTGATGTTTCAGAAATGATTAAATAAGACTATACATAAAGGTTAATTAATGGAATTATCAATAATGCGAACATAAATCGCTCGGACACTTTCTAACTTTAGGACAAAATCTATGTTATCAATATTGAGGATAAAAGAGAAAAATTTTGTCAAAACCTGATATAAGTTCCTATTACTATTCCCATTAATACAAGTTTTTTCAAGATTATTCCATTTTGATTTTTATAAAAAGTTACGATTTCTAGCTATTGCATTATAAATAATTCTAATAAATAGCCAATAACACTAAAGCAGGTAGATATTTAATTATAAATTAGGAATTTTGAAAGGAGGAAGGAAGTATATTTTCATCCTTCATCCTTCATTTGTTATTTGGTTGCAAAAGGCAGCAACCAAAGTAATAATTTAGACCAGATATGCTTCTTGATGTGTTTTAATTGTGCAATTAGAACGAGGATAAGTTACACAAAGTAGAGCGTATCCTTTAGAAACCTGATCGTCATCTAAAAAGTTTTGATCGTCTTGATTAACTTCACCTTCGACAACTTTACCAACACAGCTAGAGCAAGAGCCTGCATGACATGAAAAGGGCAACTCAATACCATTTTCTTCTGCTGCTTCTAAAATGGTAGTTTCTTCGTCAACTTCAATTGTGGTGTCGATGTCTTCTTTTTTGTTGATTAATCTAACTTGGTAGGAAGCCATTTTCAGATTCTCCTCAAACGTTATACAGTTGGTCTAATTTCCGAATTTTTTGAGCAACCTATCCTACTTTTTGCTTCCCTTCTTCTGACAGAGATGCTAAGTTTAGTTAGCTTTTTTATAGAGATAAGGGATGCAATGCGAACTAGAAGCTATCTCAAGGGCATTGAAACTCTGCGGAGTGCGTTTATGGGAAATCTCTACAATTGACTTAGCACTAACGAAATGATCTTAGCTGCAAGGTACACCAGTAGGCGTACAGTCGCCTGTTTTAAAAGACTTTCCACAACCGCAGGTATCAGTTGCATTAGGGTTGATGAATTTAAAACCGCTTTCCATCACTCCCTCAACAAAGTCAACGATAACTCCGTCTAATAAGGGCGCACTTTTGGCATCAACGTAAACCAGTACTTTGCCTTGCTGACTTACTAAATCATCTGGTTGAGGCTTGCTGGTGATATCGATCGCATATTCATAGCCACTGCAACCACCATCTTTTACCGAGATGCGGACACCTTTAGTTGCGCCATCGGCGTCGGGTGCGGAACCTTTAAAGAATGCCCGCAGATGAAATTCTGCTTTTTCTGATAAAATAACGGCCATCAGTTCTCCTGATTTGTAGCGATTAGTTGTTCTGATTTCAGGTGGGGTTGTCATTTGTCAGTTGTCCTTTGTCATTTGTCCTTTGTCATTTGTCCTTTGTCATTTGTCAGTTGTCCTTTGTTATTCACCAATGACTAATGACCAATGACTAATGACCAATGACCAATGACTAATGACTAATGACTATTGACTGTGGGTTCCATCGAATTGGATTGCGCGTGTCTCCAAGGCGCACTATTGCCGCATACTGGACAAGAGCGATCGCGGTGAGAACGGCGTTTAGCAAATTCCATCCGATTTAAGTCGATTGTCAGCAATTGCGACAATAGAGGCTGACTAAACCCGGTGATCAGCTTGATAGCTTCCAACGCCGTTAAACAAGCTAGGGTTCCAGAAACAGCACCTAGAACTGAAAAGCCACGCTGATCCCAATCAGGCTTTTCTGGAAACAGACAAGATAAACAAGGAGTCACACCAGGAATAATCGTCGTCAGGTAAGCCTCCATCCCATTCATTGCGGCTTCCACCATTGGTTTACGCGATCGCACGCAGGCTTCATTTAACAAATTGCGCTCTGTAAAGTTGTGGGCGCAATCAAGAGCCATATCAGCAGATTGCACTAACGAATCTACATTTTCCGGGGTGATGTAATCATGAACAGCTTCCACTTGGACATCAGGATTGATCGCATCCAGAGTTTCTTTAGCTTTGAATACCCTTGGCTTACCTACCGAATCATCAGTCATAAGAACCTGACGATTCATATCATCTTGCCGCAAGTCACCACCCCGGACTAGGATTAGCCGCCCAACGCCCGCTACTGCTAAGTAAAGCGCCGCCGTACCGCCTAATCCCCCCACACCTGTAACCAAAACCGTCGCTGACTTCAGGCGCTTCTGTGCTGTTTCGCCAAAATTCGGAAGCATCATTTGGCGACGATAGCGTTCTAATTCGGTAGGCGTTAGGTTAACCAATTTATACCTCCTAATCAGAAGTGATTTCTGTCAGTGTGACTACATTTTTCGGCTTGTCGTTAAACACTTTGAACAGCTTTTGTTCGTGAGGTGTTGATTCGACAAATACCTGATAAGCCTTTTGCAAAGCCAAAGAATATTGATTTAGTCTCTCTTCTTGATTCAAGTCGGGAGAATTATCATCAATTTCCTGGATGTATTGAGAAAACTTTTTCAGAATATGTAGACGATTTACATTCACAACTTCTAAGTCGTAGGACATATTAAAGAATTGAAAAAATTCTTCTGCATCTACGAGTTTCTTGAATTCATCAATAGTTCCAGTCATTTCGCATTCTCCAATTGTTTCAGATGTTGCTTAAGTTCATCTAACTGACGATAGATTTCATAAGTTGCGGCAGCAACATCCATAAGTTGGTTGTAATCTGTTGGCAGACCTTCAGCTAAATCATGCAGATCCATTTTCATTTGACCTGCCTTACTGTTGAGCCGTCTGATTTGTCCTTGTAGTTCCTCAATGCTCGTTTCTTCTGCTTGCACAATCAGCCACTCCTTTTCTAAAAGTTAGGAGTTATAAGTTATGAGTTATGAGTTATAAATCAGTAACTGTAAATCCTGAATTATCAGTTAATAGTTAATTCAACTCCTCACTCCTAACTCCTCACTCCTAACTCTTTAAATTTTGCCAACTTCAGGAAAACGTTTCGCCAAATCAAGACCTTTTTTGACGTAGTTTTCTCCCTCTTCTGCTAATTTCTCTACTGAGTCAAAGCCAAAGCGATGAGCATCTCGCAAGGTTTTCACAGCTAACAAGAGACGACCAGAAAAAACTAGCGCCCAGCCAAATCCTTCATGGCTCAAATCAACTACAACCTGAGATATCAAACCTGTTTCTTGTTCAATTCCAGCCGCTACAGCCCGAAAAAATGCCATAATTCGTGCTTGCGTGATCGGATCGACTTCGCCCTCAACGGAGATTTCCCGTTTCTTTTGTTTGGTAACAATAAAGGGTTTGAGAATCAACTCATCCGACCAAGTACGATAAACTCCATAACTGTCTTGACCACGGATTTGTTTAATTAATACCTTCAGGAAAGGTGAGTTCAAGACTTCTGTTGTAGCAGTTCCGTTAACACTATTATTTGTGGTCATACTGTTGCTTCGTCTTCAATTTCATCAGCAAAGTTTGTGGTTTTTGGCTGTAAAGCTTTACGCAACCAAGGTGGAGGATTACCTTTGAGGGTTTTCACTAGCTTATTTAGCACTTCGCTAATTTCTTCTTCTTCCGATCGCGCCTTCACTGGGGTGACACCTTTCTTGATTAACCGAGCGGCGGCGCTACCACCAATTGCTGTTACGTAAATAATCGTACAGTCACCTATTGACTCAAGTTTTGGAGTGATTTTGTCTTCATTACCATCTTCTTTGAGTTCGCCTTCAAAGGTGAGGGTTTCTACGAAGTGATATCCCTCATCGGTAATTTCGTAAACATCAATCATTTTTGCCCATCCGAAGTGGGCATTAATATGAACTCGGTCACTCGTCGTGAAGGCTATTTTCATTGTAATTCTCCTCAGTTTTGAATTTTGAAGCAATACGGTTCAGTTAGTGATATTTAGCCTCGGAAGATCCGCTTAAAAAGCTACGGTGTATACACAAGTCTGAAATAGCTGATTAGTGATTAACCAAGGTTTTACCCCACCCTAACCCTCCCCTTATAAAGGGGAGGGAACTAGATTTGATTTATTGTTTCCCCCCTTTATAAGGGGGGATTAAGGGGGGTAATTCGACTTGTGTATACATGCCTTAACGAGGGTTAGGGAGGATCAACTCTTAACTGAACTGTTTTGAATTTCAAGTGTGAATTCAAAACTCTGCGCTCACAGTTCCGAACTCTTGGAACTGTTTAACTCTCGCTTCTTCTGCCTCTAAAAACAGGTTGCCGATACCAAACAAAAGTTCCATTGTGCCTCTATAGCCAACTTTGGTAAATTGACCATTACCTAAGCGGTCATAAATGGGCAATCCTAGACGATAAAGAGGAATCGAGAGCCGTTTTGCGATCGCACCCACATTCGAGTTACCAATCAGCAAATCAGAACCGGCTGCTAAACTATCAAAGTCTTCTAAGTCGCCGATGGTGATACTTTTAACCGGGAGCTTTTCTAAAAGGTGCGATCGCGTGGTTGTCACCGCCGCATGAATTTGCGCTCCCATCGATTGCAGAAAATGCACTGTTGACCACAACAAATCGGGTTCTAGCGCTAAAGAAACTCGTTTTGCGCCGAAGTAAAAGTGAGTGTCCAACATCGCATCTTGCAACTGACGGCGTTGGCGGCGGTATTTTTCTGGTACGCTGTTACCGCTCAAAATTGCCAATGCTTGGATAAATTCATCTACTGGTTCTAATCCAGTCAGTTCGCCAAACACCTCATAAGGTGTGCCAAAGCGTTCTTCCAATATTTTGGCTGCACCCCGCATACTTTCACCCAATGCCAGGGTAAAAGCAGAACTACCTACTTCTCGTAGCTGTTTTAAAGTAGTTCCACTGACTGTAACTGCACTATAAGCATCCTCTAAATGTCCATCTAGAGAAGCGCCAAGGTCAGGTACAAAGATTGGCACTAGTCCAAAGGACGTTACCATCTCTTTGATTTCCTGTACATCCCCAGGTGTGAAGGCAGAACCCGCTAAAATCGTGACTTGTTCAGTTCTGAGTCCACCCGCGCGAGGAATTTCCTTAACTATGCTTTCGACAGCAACAGCAAAGCCATCTTGCAACGCACCTTTAAAATCTGGGGTGGGGGCAAAAACGATCGCTAAGTTATTCAATTCGGGATGGCGATCGCGGATTTCTTTAAGAAAACCCTCAATATCATCTCCTCTGGTTTCAGTTAACCCAGTACTACATAAACCAATAATTTCTGGGTTAGCCTTTTCCACCAGAGTGAGAATTGCTTGCTCCACATTCTCTTCACCACCCAAAATAGTAGTGACTTCCGTCATCGCTGTGGTAGCTAGGGGAATCGCTTCCCGGAAATGCCGCACTAGGACAACTTTGGCGAAAGCAGTACAACCTTGAGAACCGTGGAATAAGGGCATCGTCCCTTTCAATCCCAGAAAGGCTAAGGTTGCACCCAAAGCTTGACTTTGCTTGAGGGGATTAACTGTCAGTGCTTTGTTAGAAACAGTAACGATCGCCATTAAACTACCTCCTCTTCTTCCCAAGGAGCGGGTTTGCGTATTTGTTCCCAAATCGGGCTATACAGAGCTTCGTACAATTCCCGCGCCATCTCAATCATTCCCACATAACCTGCATAAGGATGGTGACGTTCTTGGTTGATATCAAGAAAAGGAATTCTAGCTTTCAAAGCGGTGTATTGGTTACGTCCACCAGCAATCAGCATATCTGCTTTGGTGTCTTTAACCAGTTTTAGCAATTCTTGAGCATTGCCTTTCTCCAACATGATGCCATCGTTGCCGATCAACTTCTTGATTTTGGCTTTATCTTCCTCAGTACTTTTTCGAGTACTGGTAGCAACAACTTCAATGCCTAAGTCTCTAGCAGCCGAAATAATCGACCAACTCTTGACACCACCTGTATACAATACAACCCGCTTACCTTTGAGTCGAGCGCGATAAGGAGCCAATGCCAAATCTAAAGCAGCCGTTTCATCTGCAATTAGCTTTTCTGTGCGTTCTTGTAAATCACCATCGCCTAATTTAGCAGCGATGTTTCGGAGACAGCGATTCATATCATCGATGCCGTAGAAAGACTCTTCAATGTAAGGGATGTTGTAACGCTCCTCCATCTTTCTCGCCATATTGAGCAGCGCTCGTGAGCAGATCATGACGTTGAGCTTGGCGCGGTGGGCGTAGCGAATTTCATCGTAGCGAGCATCGCCCGTAATTTTAGACAGAATACGGATGCCTAATTTTTCTAGCAGTGGTGTTACTCCCCACATTTCACCGGCGATGTTGTATTCACCGATTAAGTTAATATCATAGGGCGTTGTATGTTCCGGTTCTGCTGTTCCGACAACATATTCTAATAAAGATTCACCACCAAAACGGTTGCCGAGATTTTTACTGCCAATGAATCCTGGGGCAATGACGGGAACAACAGGAGTACCAATTTTCTCAGCCGCCGCTTTGCAGACTGCATCGATATCATCGCCAATTAAGGCTGTAACGCAAGTGGCATAGACAAATACTGCTGCTGGTTGGTAGCGCTCGTGAAGTTCTAGAATTGCTTTGTAGAGTTTCTTTTCGCCACCGAAGATGACATCATTTTCACCCAAGTCAGTAGTAAAGCCCATTTTGTAGAGTTGCGGGCCAGACGACAGACTACCACGACTGCCCCAGGAATTACCAGCACAGGCGATCGGCCCGTGGACTAAATGAGCAGCATCTGCGATCGGCACTAGAGCAATCATTGCACCATCAAAGGCACAGCCCCCTTGAGCCGCGCCAGGTTGTGCCTGTTGAGCGCATGACTTGTTTTTCTTTTCTGCTTGTTTGTGCTGATTATGCTCGCATCCTGTCTCAGTCAGCAGCTCGTTGATTTTGCCTTGGGTGCTTTTCATCTCTCTTCTCTTAATTGTTAATTGTCCTTTGTCATTTGTCATTTGAATTGACTATTGTACAGACGCGATTAATCGCGTCTCTAGCAATGACTAATGACCAATGACTAATGACTAATGATCAATGACCGATGACTAACAAATGTATCTTGTGACATCCTCTCCACATACATCGGTCAGGTAAGATAGAGCGCGGAAACGCAATCCTACAAATTCGTCATATAAAGGATTGAGTTTACATAGTGGTGGGATATCAATACACTTCCCAAATAATTTAATTTGTCGCTCAAAGGGACAACAACAAGGAATTGTTTGGCAAATTAGATGAGCGATGCGATTATTTTTAACCTGAATTCCATCCACTACACCACGCAACGGATTAAGAAGATTGTTGAACCATCCTGGTTTTTTCTGGTTAGGTGGATGGTAATTAGGATGAGGATGAGTGTGAGTATGTTCGTGAGTGTGATTGATGGTTTCCATCTATAGATACCTTGGGTAAATGCTAGTAAGAAAAGGGGGGAATAATTCATAATTACGAATTACGAATTACGAATTACGAATTATTCCCCGCCCTTAATTAACACGTTGTGTTTCTACGCAATTTCTAACGAATCAAGTCGTAGGAAATATCTGTCTTAGAAGGAATGTTGGTGTTGCGATCGATTTCTTCAAACAGAGTGTTTACAGTCCAGTTGAGGAGGTTGATTATACCTTGATAACCAATGGTGGCGTAGCGGTGTAAGTGGTGGCGATCCATGATGGGGTAGCCGATTCTCACGAGGGGAATCTTGGTGTCGCGCCACAGGTACTTACCGTAGGTGTTACCAACCAGGAAGTCTACTGGTTCGGTGAACAACAATGAACGCATGTGCCACAAGTCCTTACCAGGCCAGAGGGTTGCATTCTTACCGAAGGGGCTAGAAGCAAGCAGTTCTCTCATTTCTGCTTCAAATATTTCGTTGCTGTTGTGAACCAAGATATGCACAGGTTCAGCACCCATTTCTAGCATAAAGCCAACTACGCTGTATACTAAATCTGGTTCGCCGTAGATAGCGAAGCGCTTGCCGTGAATCCATGAGTGGGAGTCAGTCATGGCATCAACTGCACGACCGCGTTCGATTTCCAATTCTTGAGGAATTGGGATACCACTCAATTCGCTGAGTTTCATCAAGAACTCATCAGTACCCTTAATGCCCCAAGGACGGGAAACTGAGGTTGGTTGCTTCCACTCTTTTTCGATGTACTCGCGGGTTTTGAGAGTAGAGTGTGATTGCAGAGCAATTGTAGCTTTCGCATTGATTGAATCTTCTGCATCTTCTAGCTTTGTACCACCTGGGTACATATCGAATTCACCTGTGTTGGGTGAATCCAAGTAGTCGCTGTTGTCGGCTAGAATTGTGTAGTCAAAGCCGAACAGCGAAGCAATCCGCTTGATTTCGCGGTTGTTGCCTACGTAGGTGTCAAAACCTGGGATGAAGTTGATTTTACCATTGCTGGTTTCTTTCTTATGACCTGCGGTCAAGTTAGAAAGAATTCCCTTCATCATGTTGTCGTAACCAGTGATATGGGAACCGACAAAGCTAGGAGTGTGAGCGTAAGGTACTGGGAAATCTTGAGGAACTGAACCAGCTTCCTTAGCGTTGTTGATGAAAGACTGTAAGTCATCACCAATTACTTCTGCCATACAGGTGGTGCAGACAGCGATCATCTTAGGCTTGTACAGTTGGTAAGAGTTCGCCAAGCCGTCAATCATGTTTTGCAGACCACCAAACACGGCTGCATCTTCAGTCATTGAAGAAGATACACCAGAGAATGGCTCTTTGTAGTGACGGGTTAAGTGGGTGCGGAAGTAAGCAACGCAACCTTGAGAACCTTGAACGAAAGGTAGAGTACCTTCAAAACCAACAGCAGCAAAAATTGCTCCTAGTGGTTGGCAACCTTTAGCAGGGTTAACGGTTAAAGCTTCACGAGCGAAGTTCTTTTCACGATAATCCCAACCTTTTGTCCACTCTGCAACCCGTGTTACTTCTTCGGCTTCGTGACCGTTTTCAAACTGCTTTTTGTTTTCAAATAGCTGTTGATACTCAGGTTGGTGGAATAACTCGACGTGATCTTGAATTTTTTCTGGATTCTGAGGCATTTCTGGATCTCCAAGGTTACTGAATTCTTTACTGATTGAGGAATGAAGATTTAAGGCGGGAGTGGGAATATGATTCAAAATTCAAAATGCAAAAATCAAAACGAATTTTTAATCTTTCAATTTTGAATTTTGTATTCCCAACTCCCCCCTGGGGTTTTAGCCCCAGGTTATCCTTACTTATCTCACTCTCCCATTTCCCTAAACGGCAGCCTTAGCCTTAGCTTCAGCCTTCTTAGCCTGAGCTTTTTCATTCCAAGGAGCGCCAATTAATGACCAGGTTGGGCTGTTGAGTGCCAAGTCCATATCACGAGCGAAGATGGCAAAGCCGTCATAACCGTGATAAGGGCCGGAGTAATCC
>NZ_JAVRCL010000060.1:0-52532 GCF_034530775.1 Nostoc sp. DedSLP04
GATAATTTCAGTTATTTACTACTTGCTTATGTCGGAAAGTGACAGAAGAGGGTTAGTGATGGTTGGTCTTTACTGGGGTAAGCGTTTTAGCGTCAATCGGCTGCGAGACATTGCCAACGTCGATCGGGATGGGTCATCGCTGCGAGGTTTAGCAGCAGCAGCAGAAAGCATCGGGTTTTCGACTCGACCTGTAAAAGCCAGCCTTGATAAACTTGCCCAGCAAAGTTTGCCTGCGATTGTGCATTGGGAAGGCAAACATTATATTGTCGTCTACGAAGTCAGAGGCGATCGCGTTATCGTTGGAGATCCTGCTATTGGTCAGCGTACCCTCACTTATGCAGAATTTAAAGCAGGTTGGACTGGCTATACTTTATTACTCCAACCCACAGCCTTACTCAAAGAGACAAAAGAAGCTAGCACTGCTTTCTGGCAGTTTTTTGAATTAACTAAACCTCACTGGCTGGTGTTGTTGGAAGTATTTATTGCTTCCATCCTCATTCAAATTTTTGGCCTGATTACACCCCTATTTACGCAATTATTGTTAGACCGAGTAGTTGTGCAACGCAGTGACCTAACATTAACGGCTGTAGGCATCGGCTTGGTAATCTTTAGCCTTTTTAGAGTTGCCATAACTGGACTGCGGCAATACCTTCTAGACCACACAGCTAACCGAGTGGATCTAGCCTTGATTGTGGGTTTTATTAGTCATACTTTCCGTTTACCTCTGAACTATTTCGAGTCCCGTTACGTTGGTGATATTATTTCCCGCGTGCAGGAAAATCGCAAAATTCAACGTTTTTTAACTGGTGAAGCCCTATCTATCTTTCTCGATTTACTAACAGTATTTGTCTATGTAGGATTGATGTTTTGGTATAGCTGGAAGATGGCATTAATGACCTTAGTAATTGTGCCACCATTCGTATTATTGGCGCTGATTGCTACACCTTTCTTACAGCGTGTTTCCCGCGAGATTTTTGGGGCACATAATGAAGAAACTGGGTATTTGATTCAGTCTCTCACTGGTATCCGCACGATTAAGTCTATGGCTGTTGAGCAAACAGTCCGCTGGCATTGGGAAGAACTTTTTGGTAAGTCAGTGAAAAAAACTTTTTCTGGGCAGGTAATTGGCAATACACTGCAAATATTTAGCTCCGGTATTGAAGCTGTAGTCACCACAGTTTTACTGTGGTTTGGGGCATGGCAAGTGATTCAGAATGAACTCACAATTGGGCAACTGATTGCTTTTAATATGTTGCTGGGTAATGTTATTAATCCCTTCCAAAGGCTGATTTTGCTATGGAATGAATTGCAAGAGGTGCTAATTGCCGTTGAACGCATCAATGATGTGATTGACGCTGAACCAGAAGAAGATTTACAACACCAGTCTCATCAATCTTTACCGCCAATTCGCGGTTATATTTGCTTTGACAAAGTTACTTTTCGTTATCATCCAGAAAGTGATAGAAACACCTTAGAAAACATCAGTTTTGAGGTGCAACCAGGGCAAACGATCGCACTTGTAGGGCGCAGTGGTTCAGGAAAAACGACCATTTCCAAGTTGGTATTGGGGCTGTATCCTCCCACAGAAGGGAAAATTTTGATTGACGGCTATGATATTACTAGTTTGTCATTGCGATCGCTCCGTTCTCAAATTGGTGTCGTTGACCAAGATACTTTTCTCTTTGGTGGTACGATTCGGGAAAATATTAGTTTAGGTTATCCCGAAGCAACTTTAGAAGAGGTCATAGAAGCAGCGCAACAAGCGGGAGCGCATGAATTTATTAAAGAATTACCGATGGGCTATGAAACACAAATCGGTGAGGGAGGAGGAACCCTGTCTGGTGGACAAAGACAACGGCTAGCGATCGCTCGCGCCCTTGTCGGAAATCCCCAACTGCTGATTTTAGATGAAGCCACCAGCAGTCTTGACGCTGAATCTGAACGTATCATCCAGACTAACCTCAACAAAATTCTTCAAGATAGAACAACGCTGGTGATTGCTCATCGCCTTTCAACAGTACGCAATGCTGACAAAATTTTGGTGCTAGATAGAGGTCTTTTGGTTGAAAGTGGAACTCACGATCAATTAATGGCTAAACGCGGTCACTACTTTTACCTGAATCAACAGCAACTTACCATAGCAGTTTGAACTAAAAGCCTCTTCATTTTTCGTTCTTTAGCTTTGCTAGAAACCAGAAAAATCCAATATTTGAAATCCAAAACTGTATTACCAATTATGCCAAATGAATTTACTACCCAAGAGCAGTTCAGTCAAAACGGTCACTACCCTAGTAATCAACTAGACTTGAAAGAATCCAAAAAAACACTATCATCACAAGAGCGAAAATCCTATGCACCTTTGGGTGAAGACTGGTCTTCTTTAACAAAAGAACTGATTGATACCTTACCACGGATTTGGACACGCGGCTTGTTGTATTGGCTAGTAGTATTTGTTGCGATCGTCTTACCTTGGGCAATGCTATCCAAAGTAGACGAAACAGGTAGCGCCAGAGGACGACTTGAACCCCAAGGGAGAACTGTGAGATTAGATGCACCTGTTACCGGAAAAGTTACAGCCATCAAGGTAAAAGAAGGTCAAACTGTACTTTCCGGGCAAACTTTACTGGAATTAGAATCAGAATTAACTCGTACTGAACTGCAACAAACTCAGGCAAAACTTGAGGGTCAACAAAATCGAGTTAATCAGCTTCAGCTATTAAAAAATCAACTGGAAATGTCTTTACGTACTCAGCAATTGCAAAATCAAGCTCAAGAATCTGAGCAACTTGCTCAACTTGACCAAATACATCAAAAATTTAATTCTAGTAAACAAGTATATGCCCTAGAAGTTGGTCGCCTTAAGCTAGCTAAAAATGAGGTACAACGTTATCAATATCTTTTGCAAAAGGGCGCTATTTCCAAAAGTAAATTAGAAGAAATAGAAGGTGCAATGTTTGAGCGTCAAAGACTGCTAGAACAAGCTCAATCGGATATTCAACAGGCCAACACCGAGATTGCTAAACAGCAAAGTACCAATCAACGTATTAGACGCACAGGTGAGCTTGCAGTTTTGGATAGTCACAAACAACTCAAAGAACTCCAAGCTCAAGTTGTAGATTTACAATCAGAAATTTCTCAAACTAAAAAGCAAATTCATTCTTTACAATTCCAATTACAACAGCAAACACTCCGCGCTCCGATTGCTGGCACAATTTTCCAGTTGTCTATCAATAACGCCGGGACAGTAGTACAACCAGGACAGATGGTTACTCAGATTGCACCTAATGGAGTACCTCTAATATTCAGAGCGCAGATGCCTAGTCAAGAAAGTGGCTTTCTGCGTGTAGGAATGCCAGTTAAACTTAAATTTGATGCTTATCCTTTCCAAGATTATGGAGTGATAGAAGGCAAACTCCACTGGATTTCACCAGACTCCAAAGTTGTGGAAACTGCTCAAGGTAACATAGAAAATTTTGAATTAGAAATTGCAGTGCCGCAGACTTATATTCAAAGTGGAAACAAACGTATTGCTTTAACGCCTGGTCAAACAGCAACTGCTGAGGTAATTGTTCGGCAGCGCCGTATTGTTGATTTTGTGTTAGACCCGTTTAAAAAGTTGCAAAAAGGTGGTTTGAAACTCTAAAAATCAAGAACTATCAAAAAGTTTATCTTTTCTATTTCATTTCGATCGCTAAGAAGTTTTACTATGTTAGAAGTGGCAACTGTTTCTCTCGAAGAAATTATCAACCAAGTCAAGATTTCATGTCAAATTCCTTCTGTGATTGAAGGTATTCTTACTCGCAAGATTATTTCACATACGGCACAAGAAGTTAATATTAAAGTGGAGCCAGAAGAACTACAGCAAGCGGCAGATAACTTGCGTTTGATGAACAATTTGACTGGTGCTGATGCTACTTGGTCATGGCTACAGAGACACAGTTTATCTCTAGACGAGTTTGAAGAATTAGTTTATTACACAGTAATTTCCTCAAAATTAGCTCAATATCTGTTTGTAGATAAAGTTGAATCTTTTTTTGTAGAACATCAGATTGATTATGCCCAGATAGTTATGTATGAAGTCGTTTTAGATGATTTTGATTTGGCTATGGAACTGTTTTACGCATTGGGTGAAGGTGAGATAAGTTTTCATGAAATTGCTCATCAATATATTCAAGATACAGAACTACGCAGAAAAGGAGGATATCGAGGGATATTAAGCCGTGCAGATTTGAAACCAGAAATTTCTGCTGCTGTCTTTGCGGCAACTCCACCGCAAGTTGTCAAACCAATATTGACATCCATTGGGGCACATCTAATTTTGGTTGAGGAAATTATTGAGCCACAATTGGACGAGATGTTGCGCTTAAAAATTATCTCAAACTTGTTTTCTGAATGGCTAAAGCGTAAAATTTTGGATCTAAATTTTACCCTATAATTGGTAAGCTTGCAGTATTTTATCCGAAAAAGCTTATAATAGCTGTATTACAAAAGTTCTGGATTAGCACAGTAGAATATGACATTGAAAAACACTTTTGGTGAATATAGTTTTGTCACCAAACTAGACGTTACTAATCTCGAAGCTAGTGCCGAGTGGTACAAGTCCAAGCTTGGGTTAGTTCCTGAAGAAAAATATGACACACCTAGCTGGAGACAGTTTAGTTTTCCTGATATTCCACGCTTTGCAATCGGATTGAACTTGAGTAACTCAGTTGAACCAGGTAATACTGTCAGTACCTTTGTTGTCAATGATATAGTTACTGCTCGTCAAAGCCTGACTGAAAAAGGAGTCTCAGTTGGGCCAATTACAGATGTTGGTCATGGAGTGCAATTATCCACTTTCAAGGATATTGACGGAAATTTGTTAGGGCTTAGGCAAAATCCGCAGTCTTAACCTGGATTTACACCTAAATCGGGGAATTAGGCAGGGATATGATTTCATTTGCAATTTAACCTAACTGTCTTAGTGGGGATCAGCCTAAAAAAGCTTGTAAAACGAATCTTGACCCAAGATTTCCCACCAACTCCCCACTTATGACTCCAATAGTCCACATCAGCAGAACTTTTGGCAGTAAGAGAGAAAATCGATTGGCTACGCTTTGCTTTAAGAGCGATCGCTTCGCTACTTTCTCCATCCCCAGATTTCCTTTTTCTCCTACTTGCCAATTCATTGGAATTATTTAGCAGAGCATTAAGTTAACGTGAGTTCGACACTGTCTCCCTAAAAGGGCGATTGGCTTCAAATGTTTTATGTGTAGAACGATACAGCCGTCTGTCCCTCAATTTTGCCAGTGCCTTCCCCGCTTCAAAAATGCCCGTTCCACTTTCCTCTCTAGGAGTAGGCGATCGCCATTATATACCCGATCCAATACTGCTCTCGTCCGGGAATATAATAGGCATGACTCGATTTTCAAGACAAGAGGAATGCGATCGACGCCAGGGGCGATCGCTAGTCTTGAACCTGGGGGAAGTGCTTTCACCGCTGCACCTGCGGGGTAGGACTCGCACCTACATGGTCATTCAGTTGTCAAGGTGAGCAGTCCGTTGCGGAGGTTCCCTTTGTTGTAGGAACTGCGAACCCGGAGGGTTGAGAATCTTGCGGATAATCCTTTAACCCCTTGCGGGGTATAGTTTCTAGCCAACGAATCCCACTTCTACATAGCCTTCCGTTCCATTAACCCGAATTCTCTGTCCGTCTTCGATCAGCTTGGTAGCATTTTCTACTCCAACAACTGCACTTATACCATATTCACGTGCGATAACTGCTCCATGTGTCATCAATCCACCAACTTCGGTGACTAGGCCTTTTATGGATACAAACAATGGTGTCCAGCTAGGGTCAGTAAAGGAGGTGACTAATATATCTCCATCTTCTAGCTCGGCATCTTCCATGTTTAAGATGACACGCGCTCGCCCCTCTATAACTCCGGAGGAAACAGGTAGACCTACAATAGCTTCGGCAGGGAGATTTTCTCGTTTGTACCGACCTGCAATGATTTCACCATCAGACGTGATAACACGGGGGGGAGTTAGTTTTTCATATAATTTGTACTCATCTTTTCGTTTGCCGATAATCTGGTAATCAAGTTTATTTGTGCGTACAACTGAGCGAAGTTCTTCAAAAGTGAGATAGTATATATCTTCTTTTTCATGAATAACGCCCGCTTGTATGAGTTGTTCGGCTTCTTTGAGTAAAGCTTTCTTATAAACGAAGTAGCGATTAATCATGCCGTATTTTGGATATTCACGATAACCGATGAAATTCCGAATTAGACCGATCGTTCGTTTTGTCTCTTCGGCCTTTTGTTCGCCATCCGGTAATTGCTTCAATCGATCTAATAACTCTTGTTCTTTTTTCAAAGCTGACTGTCGTCCTTGCTCAAATTTCCGCTTGCTAGCATTAGGCTCAAAGTTTTTGATGTTACTGAGAATCATGGGGATAAGTGTAGTTGGTTTTTCACTCCAACGAGTTTTAGTAATATCGATTTCTCCGGCACATCGCATTCCATATTTGTTGAGATAAGCATAGATAGCGTCTTGGGTTTCCTTTCCCCCATTAAACTTAACCAGTTCATCCAAAAAGCTATCATCTTTTATATGTTGTAAATAATCAATTACTTCAGGATAAGGACGAATTACATCTGCGACATCCAATAGTTCCAGACCCATAGATGAAGTAATATTGTTGGGTACAGATTGAGAAAGCGTGTCTGCTACGTTTTTTTCATCTAACCACTCCTGCATTTTTTCATTGATCCATGATGAAGCATTCATCGCAGTCATAATCACACCAAAACTTTGTGGATCGGATAAACTCTTCTTTAATTTCTGGGTGTCTTCTTGAATAAAATCAATTAGATCCAATCCTGATTTCGTTTGGATGTGATGTTTTAAATCGTCTATCGATACTTGATTACTCTTAATTAAATCAGAAACGATTGTCGGATCGTATTCGTTTAGTGTTTGAAAATCCGCAGGCGATGGAGATTTATTGCTTTTACCGGGACTTAGTTCTTTTTGATCGTCTGGTAATGATTCAATGAAATCTCCTCGCTCTATGATAGTCATCAGTGCGTCTTTTATGAGCGGTTCGGATTTTCCCAACACATCTACTACAATTTTTCTTCTAACAGGTGAAGCCAGATCGGGTGTGATATCAACAAACAACCTTCCACCAGCTTTATACATGGGTCGAGCAGCTATTAATTGAAATAAAGACAATCCCAATGGTTTAATGGGGTCGGTCATCATTTGTTGATGACCAACAGATACATAAACGTGATTTTCGCGATCGCTCGCTTCCGGGATCGGATATAAAGTCGTGATGGGGCGACTTTGGACAATATAAAATGTATCATCAACCAAACACCATTCGATGTCCTGGGGGCGGCCGAAATGTTCTTCAATCTTCCTACCGATGCGCTCAAGCTGCAAAATCTGCTCATCCGTCAGCGCTTGCCTATTCTGTCTGTGTTGTTCAATTTCCTGTAATTTCGTACCGCCATCTTTTAAGGCATAAATAGCCAGTTTCTTGGTGGATATCTTCTTATCAATAACCTGACCGTTACAAACTTTATAGATATCAGCATTCACAAGACCTCTGACCAAAGCTTCACCAAGTCCGAAGCTGGCATCAATGGATAACACCTTCCGATTAGAAGTGACGGGATCGGCAGTAAACAAAATTCCTGCCACCTGCGGTAATACCATCTTCTGAACAACCACAGACAGGTAAACTTTACGGTGGTCAAAGCCGTTTTGGAGGCGGTAAATTACTGCTCTCTCGGTAAATAGCGATGCCCAGCACTTGCTGATATGCTGATAGATTGCCTCCTTTGAGACAATGTTCAAATACGTATCCTGCTGGCCTGCAAAAGAGGCTGTCGGTAAATCCTCAGCAGTTGCGCTGGATCGTACTGCATAGGCATTTTTTTCATCAAACCTGGAGAGGAGGCGGGCGATCTCTTCATTAATATCTTGAGGAATGGTTATACCTTCAATGAAAGAGCGAATCTCACCGCTAAGTTCACCGATTTTATGCCGGTCTTCCATCAATAGATGCGATAACTGTTCGAGTAATTCATTAATCGATGGCATTTTTCCAATGATTCTTTTAAAAGCTTCAGTAGAAATACAAAAGCCATCCGGTACGTGGATTCCCTCAATTCTGGATAGTTCCCCCAGGTTAGCAGCTTTGCCCCCAACAACCTTGAGTTTTGTTTTATCAATATCTTGAAAACAAAGCACAAATGAACTCATCAGTTTCCTTCCTTTGGCAATTCATACTTTGGTAATTTTAACTGCATCACAACCGATCGACTCTCGACGGTCGGTGTGCATGGGCGTCGGCAAAAGTCACAATCCTATTCTTACTTCAGAGATACGCATCTCAGTTATAGTTTTCATACCCTAAAGGGGTAATTTGGTTAAGACAATGGCAAAGTTTACTGTTGGCGACTATTTATTGCTTCGTCTGGAGCAAATTGGCATCAAGCATATCTTTGGCGTTGCTGGAGACTACAATATGGAATTTCTCGACTATATTGTTAACCACAATGGCATCGAGTTAATTTCTACTTGCAACGAACTTAACGCATCCTATGCTGCCGATGGTTATGGTCGGCTTAATGGTGTTGCGGCATTAGTAACTACGTTTGGTGTTGGTGAACTCAGTGCTATTAATGGTATCGCTGGCGCTTATGCTGAACACGTTCCGGTTGTAGCGATTACCGGTGCTCCTGCAACTAAAATTCAAGCTCTTGGTTCACTTGTCCATCATACGCTTGGTACTGGTGATTTCTCAATATTTGCCCGAATGTATCAACAGGTAACGGTGGCTCAAGCATATTTAACAAATGAAAATGCAACAACGGAAATTGACAGAGTTTTAGGTATCTGTTTGCTGAAGAAATTACCTGTTTATATTTCCATACCGATGGATGTTGCTCTAGCTGAGGTGTCTGCACCGTCTGATTTCTTTATACCCCCTGTATTTCAGAGCAATGGCGCTACAATAGCAGAAATAATTGATGTCTGTGTAAACATACTGGAAAAAGCTTCCCAACCTGTGATTCTTGCTGATATTGGTGTAGCTCGCTATCATTTGCATGAACAATTGCGAGAATTGCTAACAGCTACTGGATACCCTTATGCGACGATGAACATGGGAAAAGGATTGCTAGAAGAAACCCACCCCCAATTCATCGGCATATATAATGGTGCTGCCAGTGAGGAATCTGTTAGAAAACGTATTGAGCAGGCAGATTGTGTTTTAACTATCGGTGCTTTGATGACTGATTTCAACACGGGTAAGTTTTCTGCCAAACTCGATCCCAGCCAAACTATTGAAGTGCATGGGGAGTATGTAAAAGTTAAACATGCTTTATACAACAATGTCGCTATGGCAGATGTGCTTTCTGCTTTAAGCCAACGGTTGCAGCACCGCGATCGTCAAACGCTGAATTTCAAATCAGCAACAGAAAATTTAGATGCTGGTTTTATAGAGCCTATCGTTGGCGGCTCTTCGGCACCAATTACGCAGCAGCATTTTTGGCATAGATTTGCTCATTTTCTCCAAGAAGATGACATTATCGTTGCTGAGACTGGAACTTGTTTGTTTGGCGCTTCTATCGTTCCTTTGCCAAAAGGAGCTACTTTTGTTGGGCAAGTACTTTGGGGATCGATTGGTTACTCTGTTGGTTCATTACTTGGTTGTGCCATCGCCGCACCACAACGTCGCTCTATCCTACTGGTTGGTGACGGGTCTTTCCAAATGACTGCACAAGAACTTTCAACCATCTTACGCTATAATCTAAAACCGATTATTTTGTTGATTAACAATGATGGATATACTATAGAGCGTGATATTCACGGTGAACGTATGCCATATAACGACATTCAACCTTGGAATTATCATCAGCTCCCTAAGGTTTTCGCTGGCAATGCCTGGGCAATTAAAGTTAGTACCGAATCGCAGTTAGACAAAGCATTAGAAACAGCTCAACAAAACCGTGACCAACTTGCTTTTATTGAGGTTGTAATGGATAAAATGGACAGCCCAGAGGTTCTGTTAAAGATGTTGCAGTAATAAAGCAACATACTGCCTCATCAATTACTCAGTACCTTAACGATCGATCGGCGTTGCGGTGTGATGTTGGAGTTTGAAGACGCTTGCCAAAACTTGTTTGCTCAACGTGGTGACAGATGCGCCCCAGTGGACTGAATGGATGGCATGAAAAAGTTGGGTACAGAAAGCGATCGCTAAAAGGTCAGTTCCTCCCCAGCAAAAAGAACTAACTCTTATCCAGCATCAAGGGATTATTAACTATGGGGGCGGGGCTGTCTTTGAGCCTTACCAAAATTCTAATCGCACACCAACGTCAGATAGCATATCGAGAACTCGTATTGGTACATTGTTTGAGTTAGTAAAAAATAGACTTCTTGACTTCTTGGCATTGTGGGGAAAAGTTTTTTCTTGTTCAACGAGAAAGCTTTGGTAAAGAGTTGGGTAATTCATGCTTCAGAATGCTGACTATTCTTGCTGCTTGTTTATCCCAACATAAGGATACCTCTAAACCCGCTTGTCAATAGCGTTTGAGATGCGCTTACCCTGCTATGTTAGTCTACTAAAAGTTGGCAAGCATTTGTTCGATTTCTGTATCCATTAACTCATTAACTTCAGCTAAAATTTGTTCTAGAGCATCACTTTCTACTTGTTCAAGTTTGTGAGTCTGTACCAATTCGCTTATTTGAGCGATTGTCGAGCATTCAAATAAACTACGCAACGGTAACTCTATCAAGAAGGCTTCGTTGATCTGATTTACAAGTTGCATAGCTAAGAGCGAATTGCCTCCCAATTCAAAGAAATTATCGTGGATACCGACTTGTTTTAAGTTTAAAACTTCAGCCCAGATAGAAGCTAGTAACTCCTCGATAGGGTTGCGGGGTGAAACCATATTCACTTCAATATTGTTGATTAACACACCCAAGCGATTTAGAGTAAGACGATCGATTTTACCATTAGGGGTAAGCGGTATGGTTTCTACTTGGAAGAAAGTAGAGGGTAACATGTACTCAGGCAATTTTTGCTTGAGGAAGCGATGCAGTTCCCTACTATCTACATTTTGCTCTTGATGAAAAACAATGTATGCTTGCAATCGCTGATTATCTAGTTGGTCATCGCTGGCTATAACTACACACTCTCTGACTTGTGGATGTTGACTCAGCGCTGCTTCGATTTCTCCCAACTCAATACGGAAACCGCGAATTTTCAGTTGATTATCAATTCGACCGATAAATTCAATAGTACCATCGCTTCTGTGGCGGGCTAAATCTCCTGTTTTGTACAAGCGGGCTGTCGGTTCATTACTAAAGGGGTTGAAAATAAACTTTTCGACTGTTAATTCTGGACGGTTAAGATAACCTCGTGCCAAACCATTACCACCAATATGCAATTCACCTGCAACACCGATAGGCACTGGTTGCAAATGATGGTCGAGAATATAAATTTGAGTATTAGCTATGGGATGACCAATAAACAGTGAGGAAGCTGTTTGATGTTCTAAACTCACTTGGGAATCATAGACTGTAGCTGTAATTGTAGCTTCAGTAGGGCCGTAAGCGTTTCGCCAACTAACGTTGCTACCTACTTGCTGTTGCCAAGTAATAAACCGCTCTAATGGGACTCTTTCGCTACCAAGAACCAATAAACGTACATTCTCTGCCCAGCTGATATGGGGCATTTGGGAAACCCACTCTTGCCAGTATACTACTGGCAGGTTTAGGACAGTCAATTCTTGTTTTTTGACAAATTGCACAAAATCTGCGATCGCAAACATTTTCTTTGGTCGTAGTACCAAAGTTGCTCCACTTAACCAAGTAGGAAATATTTCCTCGGCAGCTACATCAAAGCTAAAGCTTGCAAATTGTAGGACGCGATCGCTCACTTTTAGCTCATAATTTTTAGCTATAGCGTAGTTATGGTTTACTAAGGCTTGGTGCGGAATTAGTACCCCTTTCGATTTGCCAGTAGAACCAGAAGTATAAATCACATAGGCTAAATTTTTCGGCTCAACAACACTAACAGGATTCGTGATTGATTGACGAGAAATCGCTTGCCAATCCGTATCCAATAGTACTAGTTTTGCAGAGTGTGGAGGCAGTTGACTCTCTAATTCAGCACTTGTCAGTAGCACTGAGGCTTGAGAATCACTTAGCATATGAGCCAAGCGTTCTTGAGGATAAGCCGGGTCTAGGGGTACGTAAGCACCACCAGCTTTGAGAACACCCAGCATCGCTACTAACATTTCTACAGAATGTTCAACGCAAATGCCTACAAGCACTTCTGGTTTTACACCTAAACTTTGTAGGAAATGCGCTAATTGGTTAGCACGCTGATTTAGCTCTCGGTAGGTCAGTTTTTCTTCAGTAAATTCTACCGCTACAGCATTCGGAGTCAATTGTGCTTGTTGTGCAAATATTTGATGAATACATTTATCTTGGGGATAGTCGGTTTGAGTGTTATTCCACTCAACCAGTATTTGATGGCGTTCGGTTGCTGTTAATAAGGATAATTGCGAGAGCGATGTTTGGGGGCTGGCAATAATCGCCATCAATAACGTTTGGTAATGTCCAAGTATGCGGTCAATAGTGGCAGCATCAAACAAGTCTGCATTATAATCACATTCCAACAGTAACTCGTTTTCAATCTCAGTCACATTCAAGCCTAGATCGTAGTCAGCAAAACTTATAGATTGAGGTAACAAGCTACTTGACAAATTATACATTTGGGGAATGTCTACGGGGCGCTCCAGGTTAAAGGTGGCGTTCACCAAAGGAGATATGCTGCTACTAGCCTTTACTCCCAGTTTGTCAATTAATTTAGCGAAAGGATAATCTTGATGCTCATAGGCATCCAACAACAAACTTTTGCAAGTTTTGAGATGTTCGACGAATGTCACATCGCCGACAATTTGACCGCGTATCGGTAGCAGATGGCTGCAATAACCAACTAGTCGCTCACTACCTTCAAGAGAGCGTCCAGCAGCAGCAATACCAATGGTAATGTCGTCTTGGTTGGTTAAGCGATAGAGTAAGACAGTATATGCAGACAGCAGCATCATAAATAAGGTACAACCGTTTTGCTTGCTGAATTGTTTGATGGCACCACTTAAACTACTGTCAAGCTGTAACTGTTGTCTGCCACCTTGATAAGTTTTGATTAGTGGGCGAGGACGGTCAGTGGGCAGGTCTAAAACTGGAACTGGGCTAGCAAACTTCTGTAGCCAATAAGATTCATGAGCTTTCATCTCGTCTGTTTCACAGTATTGACGATGCCAGTCAAGATATGAACTATATTGCATCGGTGGTTCTAGCTGGCAAACATCACCCTGACAAGTTGCTGAATACAATGCAATCATTTCTTGCAAGATAACGCTGATTGACCAGCCATCAGTAATAATGTGATGGGCGCTAACAACTAATATATGCAATTGGTCTTTTAATTTCAAAATCCGAACGCGGAATAAAGGCCCGTTGGTGAGGTCAAAAGATTCGCGGTTTTCATTTTGCAACCACTGGGCTAGTTGAAAGTTGCCATCTTCTACATTTGAAAAGTCAATTACAGGAACGTCTATTTGCAGTGATGGTAATATTTCTTGAAAATCGCCTTGACTGCTGATAGTTGTACGTAGAGCCTCATTACGTTGTATCACTTGCTGCACTGCTTGACGCATGGCTGCTAGATGAAGTGTACCCCGTAATTGAATATTGAGGGAAATGTTGTAAGCTAAAGACCCATTGTCACCAATTTGAGCTAAAAACCAAAGCTGCTTTTGGGCATCACTCAGGGGAATTTTGAATGCTGGTTTTAGTTCTAATTCACTTTTAATTTGGGTTTCCAAATCTACAGAATTTCTCAATTTGTCTGATGTGTTATGTGTCTGCTTTTGGACTATCGATAATTTTAGCTTTTTGGGAAAAAAACCTGCTGTGCGTAATTCTTGTACACTATCTTGGACTGATTTAATTACATAATTTACATCTTCATCTGTGTGTGCAGTAGATAGAAAACAGGTGCGTCCTTCCCAAATATAAACGCCTTTTGCAATTAAAGAGTAATACAGCAAATCCATTTCTAAAGGCTGATATAGATAGCTAGAATTGCCCGATAAAGTAAAGCGAAAAAGCGAGCTAAAATGCACTATCTGGACAGGGATATTTTCTTGTTCAAAGTAAGTATTGAGTGTTGCGGCTAACTGTGATGTACGTTGATTCAATCGCTCCTGGAGGGTAGCTCCTTCGGCTTTGAGGTGTAGGAGTGTGGCTCGTGTTGCTGCCATCGTCAAAGGATGTTTGGAGAAAGTACCAGCAAAAAATGTCGTTTCCACTTCTGGATAAGATTCATCTCCATAGTTCCACATACCACCGTCAATTTTGTCCATATAAGCTGCTTTTCCAGCTATTACCCCGATTGGCATTCCCCCACCAATTAACTTGCCATAGATGACAATATCTGCATCAACACCAGACCATGCTTGCGCTCCACGGGGATGAACGCGGAAACCTGTGATTACTTCATCGAAAATCAAGGTGATATCTAGTTGTTGTGTTACCTCTCGCAACTGTTGCAGAAATTCTTTAGGTTGTAAATCGGGTTTGCGGCTTTGTACAGGCTCAACTAAAACTGCTGCTAATTCATGAGCATTGGCTTTGATAATATCAAGCGATTCAGAAGCCCCATAAGTCAGAAGCAAAACATCATCAACCATATTTTGCAGCACCCCTGGAACCATTGGGTGTGCTGGTAATTTTCCGTCTTCAGATGTTTGTGGTATGGCTAAGGTGCCATCAAAATGACCGTGATAAGCGCCTTTAAAAATAGCAATTTTGGCACGACCTGTGGCTGCACGGGCTATACGCATCGCTGTCATCGTCGCTTCTGTACCTGAATTACAGAAAGTGACTCGTTCCATTCCTGTCATTTCGCAGATTAAAGTTGCTACCTCACCAGCAAGTTGAGATTGAGGGCCGATTTGCGTCCCTTGCTTGAGTTGATTTTCTAGAGCTTCTGTAATAAAGGGAACATCATGACCAAAAAGATGTACGCCAAAACCCATAGAAATATCTATGTATTTATTGCCATCAATATCCCAAATTTTTGAACCTTGGGAACGATCGCCAACAATAGGATAGAGGATTTCTTTAGTTTCAGGACGAAATCCGACAGAAGCCCTTCTGTCGGCGAGGACAGGGCGATAAGTTTGCGATCGCTGTTTGGATTTTGCTGTACGTTTGGTATAACGGGCGATCAGAGAATCTAAATATTGTTGTTGTTGTGGGGTGAGGATTTTGGCTGACGATTGTTCAACTCGCCAGAAAGAAGAGGGAAAATCTTTTTTTGCGGTTGAGTTGTGTAATTCTACTGGGTTATGGGCAAATTTCGTTTCTTTATGTGGGCTAGGGGAAGAATTTAAATTTGTTGATAAGCTTGAATTACGCAAGATTTCCAACTGTTGGGACATCAATTCAAACTGCTGCCGAAGAACGATTTCTACTAATGTTTCGGATGTCGTTTCTGACGCTTGAGAGGGTGATATTTCGGGTTGTTCTTGAATTTGAGATTTGATAGGTTCTTGTTGTATACTCTCATCAATATAATTTGCTAACGCATTCAGGTTTGTTAGTTCTTCAAATAACTGACGAATCGTAATTTTAATTCCAAAAGTATTTTCAATTTGACGAATGGCATCAATTAGCACTATTGAATCAGCACCCATGTCTAAAAAATGAGCATGAACATCAATATCTTCTGGATCGGATTTGAGTAAATTTGCAATAATTGTACGTAGTTCTGTTAATAATTTTTGGTATTTATGGGGTTGACTGGGAACTTGAAAATAAGAATTATCAGTGTTAAGAGTATATGTGTTCATGAGTTTTTATCAATTGCTTGGTTGGAATTTAATCTGATTAGTTTTTTCAGGGGCTATATATAAAAGGAAGAAGAGAAGAAATAAATGTGTACCTAGCTTCGCAAAAATAAAATGAGTCCTATATATAGCCTATGTTTTCATAGGGGTAAGTCAATTAATTTATGCAATCACTGACTTACCGTTCTATTTTTCGCTAAATTTGGGCTTATCTTGACCGTATTCCATTCTGGAATGGCAAGAATTTGTCTGTAGACAAATTATGACTACGCAAAACTTCTAATTGCTCAGACATAATCTGTAGTTGTTGTTTGAGCATTTTTTCTACCAATGCTTGAGATGGTATTCTTCTAGCATCACCATTAAAAGCAACAGGTTTAGAACCATTGCTATTGAGATTTACTTCTGTACTGTCAACCGAATTTTGCGATTGAACCCAGTAACGTTTTCTTTGAAACGCATAAGTAGGAACTGGAAGTACCTGATGCGAATAATCGCTTTCAAATCCCGTCCAGTCAATATCTACTCCTCGCAGATACAATACTGATACACTTTCCAATAATGTTTGCCAATTATCTCGCTTTGCAGTCAAAGAAGGCAACCAAACCGAATCTTCGTTTTGCTGACAACGTTTACCCAGACTAGAAAGAACTGGTTTAGCACCAATTTCTATGAATAATTCGTAACCTTCTGCCAATAAAGTATTCAACCCTGCCATAAATCTTACGGCTTGGCGCGTATGGCATCGCCAGTATTTGGCATCAGGTACTTGTCCTGCTGGTAGAAAATTCCCGGTGACATTGGAAACTAAAGGAATCAGTGGTGCTTGAAATTTGACTTGGCTTGTTACTTGTTCAAAAGCATCAAGCATTTCATCCATTAAAGGAGAATGGAAAGCATGAGATACATTCAAGCGTCGAGTCTCAATTCCTTGGGCTGTGAATTGGGCGATCGCTGCCTCAACTTTGGCGATCGCACCAGAGATGGTGATATTATTAGGAGCATTAACCGCAGATATGGTAAGTTCTGTGTAAGATTCAATCACAGCTTGCACTTGCGCTTCATTGGCAAACACCGCAGCCATCGCACCGATTGACTTGATTTCTTCCATCAAGCGCGATCGTTCGGTAACTAGCTTCAGTCCTACTTCCAAACTAAATACTCCAGCAATGCAAGCAGCCACATATTCACCGAAACTGTGACCAATTACTGCTGTTGGTTCCACACCCCAAGACTTCCATAATTGCGCCAAAGCGTACTCTACAGCAAATATAGCTGGTTGGGTATAGGCAGTTTCATCGATGCAGCTACTTTCAGTTTTAGGATATAAAACCGACAGCAGAGGTTTATCTAAATGTGACCGCAAAATTTCATCGCATTGGTCGATGCAAGCGCGGAAGGTCGGTTGAGTTTCGTAAAGTTGGCGACCCATATTTAGATATTGGGAACCTTGGCCTGTGAATAAAAAAACGATTTTGGGATGCTTTTTGCCGCTAATTTTACCGCTTTCTAACTGAGATGTTTTTTTACCAGCCGTGTAAGCACCAAGTCCCGTTTGTAATTGGATGTTAGATTGAGCGATCGCAACTAGGCGATGCTCGAAATGGGAACGTCCGGTATTAGCCGTAAAACAAATATCTGCTAATGACGCATCAGGGTTATTACCAAGATAATTTTCATAATCTCGTGCTAAATCGCGCAAAGCATTTTCACTTTTAGCAGAGAGTGTGAAAAGATGCATCTGCCGTTCATCGCGGTCTGTTTGTTTTTGAAGAGGTGCTTCTTCTAAAATTACATGGGCATTAGTACCACCAAAACCAAAAGAAGATACACCAGCCAAGCGCCGTTTATCGTCTCGATGCCAAGGTACACATACAGTGGGGATGGATAACGTTCCAGCCAAAGAAATGTGGGGGTTAACTTGTTTGAGGTGCAGATGGGGTGGAATTTCCTCGCGATCTAGCGATAGTACAGTTTTAATTAAACCAGCGATTCCCCCTGCTGCTTCTAAATGTCCAATGTTGGTTTTGACCGAACCAATCACACAGGGATTTTCCGGCGATCGCCCTGGCGTCAGTACAGCTTTTAGGGAATTGATTTCGATAGGATCGCCTAAAAAAGTTCCAGTACCGTGGGCTTCAATGTAACTGATTTCATCAGGTGAGATACCTGCGTTTTGCATCGCTTGCCGAATCACTGCTTGTTGGGCTGGGCCGTTGGGTGCTGTCAGTCCGTTGCTGCGTCCGTCTTGATTAATTGCCGAACCTTTAATCACTGCCAGGATATTATCACCATCCCGGCGCGCATCGCTAAGACGCTTGAGAACTACTACACCACAACCTTCTCCCCGGACATAACCATCAGCATCGGCATCAAAAGTTTTACAACGACCATCACTAGCCATCATCCCGGCTTGGGAAAATGTAATCGTCAATTGTGGGGTGAGAATTAAGTTTACACCAGCAGCTAAGGCCAGTTCGCATTCTCCCTGACGCAGACTTTGACAAGCTTGGTGAACTGCAACTAAAGATGAAGAACAAGCTGTATCTACTGCCAAACTCGGCCCGCGCAAATCTAACAAATAGGAAATACGGTTAGCGGCGATGCTAAAAGCGTTACCTGTACCCGTGTAAGCATCTAATCCAGTAATTTGTTTGGATTGCAACTGAGAGTAATCAAAATTACTAATCCCGACAAAGACACCTGTATTGGTTCCTGCTAATTTATCTGGTGGATAAGCTGCATTTTCCAGCGCTTCCCAGCTAACTTCTAGTAATAATCTCTGTTGTGGGTCGAGAGATTCTGCTTCGCGTGGGGAAATGCCAAAAAATTGCGCGTCAAATTGGTCTACTTGCTCTAAAAAGCCACCCCAACGAGTATTCATTTTGCCTGGTGTTGCACGGTTTGGATCGTAGAAAGTATCGATATTCCATCGCTGTTTAGGTACTTCACTAATAGCATCAACACCATTACGGAGTAATTGCCAAAAAGCTTCTGGGTTATTAGCACCAGGGTAACGGCAACCAATACCAACGATCGCGATCGCATTATTTTCTGTTTGCTGCTGCGCTATTATCTTCGGTTGTGGCACTCCATCACCTAAATATTGTGCCAAAACAGCGATAGAAGGGTAATCATATAACAGCGTCGGTGAAAGTTCCCGTCCTAACCATTCTTGTAATTCTCCAGAAATTCTCACGGCTGCCAAGGAACCCAGCCCGTATTGTGCAAGCGGTTCGTCAATATTAATTTCCTGGGGAGATTGCAATTGTTCAGTAACTTTTGCAACTAACCAAGCTGCGATCGCTTCGGTGTTTACTGTTTGTTCTACTTGTGGTGCAATTGCTTCTTGCGTTTTGTTGGGAGCATCAGCACTCCACTGGGCAACTACATCAAGAGTACCAGCTTCTAACTCAGTTCGGCAGGTACTGCGTCGCACTTTGCCAGAGGAAGTTTTGGGCAAACTGTTTGTTTTAATTAAGACAATGGTATGAGTTGGCAAGTCATGGTGTTCGGCTACAGCTTTACGAATTGCTGTTATGACTTCATCAGCGTTGAGTTTGCGGAGATGAGAGCGTTCGACTTCTTGGACTATGACCAACCTTTCTGAGTTATTGATTTCGACTGCAAAGGCTGCACCACTAGCAGGACGTAGTGCCGGATGACAATTTTCCACGGTGAATTCAATATCTTGCGGATAATGGTTGCGACCCATGATAATAATTAAATCTTTGAGACGGCCAGTGATAAACAACTCACCATCCTGTAAACAGCCTAAATCTCCAGTCCGCAAAAAAGGGCCAGTTGTATTGTCTGCAAGATACGCATGAAAAGTATTTTTTGTTTGTTCGGGATTATTCCAGTAACCTTGAGCAACGCTAGGCCCTGATACCCAAACTTCTCCCACTTGTCCATCTGCACAAGGCATAAATGATTCGGGATTTACAACCAATACTTTTTGGTCTGGGCTACTTTTACCGCAACCAACAATCGCTTTGCCGCCAGCTTCAGCAGTAGTATCTATGACTTGGTTTTGTGACAAAGCTGTGGTTTGAATATGACGAACAATTGGAACTTCAGATGTTAAACCCCCAGATACAATTAAAGTCGTTTCCGCCATCCCATAACAAGGATAGAAAGCTTCTTGACGGAAACCGCAAGGAGCAAAAGTTTCGGCAAAACGTTCCAGTGTTTCGGCCCGTATCGGTTCAGCACCTGTAAACGCAACTTTCCAACTACTCAAATCAAGACTTGCTAGTTGTTCGGGGGTAATTTGGCGACAGGCGAGGTCATAAGCAAAATCTGGGCCGCCACTGGTAGTTGCTTTGTAATTAGAAATCGCCTGCAACCAACGGAAAGGCTTTTGCAGAAAAGCAACCGGCGCCATCAGCGTTACTGGAAAACCACCATATATCGGTTGCAAAACCCCACCAATTAATCCCATATCGTGATATGGTGGCAGCCAAATTACACCTTGGCTTTGGGGTGTGTGTTGATAAAAGTTATAGATTAGTTGGGAATTATGCAATAAATTACCGTGGGTAATCATTACTCCTTTCGGTGTGCCAGTAGAACCCGAAGTGTATTGCAGAAAAGCCAAAGTATCACTATTGACATTTGGATGCTGCCAATTTTCAACTATACCGATGTTAATACTATCAGTTGCGATCCAGGGTATCACCGCCAATGTAATATTTTCAGCTAATTGAGGCGAGATGGTTGTCAATATAGATTCTGTAGTCAATGCTACTACCGCTTCAGCATCAGATACAATCGCCTGTAGCCTAGACATTTTTTGATTGCGTCGGGGTGGATAAGCTGGAACTGCGACAAAACCAGCATATAAACAACCAAAAAAGGCGGCGATAAATTCTAGTCCAGGTGGATACAGTAACAAAGCCCGCGAACCTGGTACTCCCTGTTGCAGAAGTTGAGTAGCGATCGCGCGTGCTTTTCGATCTAATTCTTGATAAGTTAAGTTAACGCTTTCTGTTTCTCCATCAACAAGAAAAGTATAAGCTGTTTGCTCAGGTTGATTATGCGCTCTATAGGTTAAAAGGTCTATTAAAGTAGAAAAGTTAACATTATTTTTATTGGCAAAATTGTTGAGGCTAGTAATCATTTGCTTTTTCCTTATAAGAAATCTAGTAATGGACGGAGTTTGTAATTAATAGTGAAGTTAAGAGACTTTGAACTGTGCCTGTTGAGACATTTGTATGTTTTCTAACAAAGCATCTACATCTGCCTGTAGTTGCTGCAAATCTTGTTGAGGGTTTACTGTCCAAGTATGGATTGCATTCAAATTTGCATTCAGAAAAATTTTCTGACAAGTTTGACGGTCAATCTTTCCATCAGAGTCTTTTGGGAGACTAGTTGCCTTTAGAAGTACTACAGCATATATTTGCAATCCATGTTCTTCCAACACAGCAAAACGGATAGCTTGAATTACTTCATCCACGTTCAGAATACGTGAATAGGTTCTTTTGACTTCTTGAATAACTACTAGTCGTTCTTGATAATTAACTTCGACGGTAAATGCCACTCCTGCATTTTGTCTTAAGGAAGGATGGCTTTGATTTACGGCTTTTTCAATAGCTTGAGTGGAATAATTAGCACCTCGAATACTAATTATATTTCTGACAGAATGTTTATTTAGGTTGAGGTTACTTTCATCAACAATTTGTCTTTCTTCTTGCTGCTGATTAACCAATACTAAAAAGTTCATTTTTCTACTCTAATATATAACTAAGATGAGTAAATTCATTCAAAAAATTAGGAAAGTTGCTTACAATGTATATTACCGATCTAATCTATAAAATTATGCAAATAAAAAGCAGTTTTTAGAAAAGATAACCGTAAATAGCAAATATTAAGAAATATATAAAGCCCTAAATAATTTGTCGAACGCCTCCGCCATCGCCTTTCATATAGCGTCTTTGAAGGAAAAGAGTAAAAAATAAAATATTAAGTAATTTATAAAGGATTTATAAGCGATATAGTTAACTTCTAAATATTGATGTGGCGAAAACCCCTAGATTTAAAGCGCTTTGGGAGCTGCGATCGCCTACAAAAGTTATTTTGACATACAGTTGATGACAGCTACTTATTCAGTAGTTTGTAAAATATACAATTTTGATTCAATTATCTTATACATGTGCTTTTGAAACTGTTCTGCCATTAATTTTTCAGGAATTTCTGCTGTTAATATTTCAATAATTTGTTTGATAGAACAATCTGGAAAACTTACTAGTACTTGATTAATAATTAGCTGTGCAATTGGCCCAACAAAGTTAGTATATTCTTTCTTGAGAAGTTCAAAAAGCTGTAAATTACTAGTTACCAAACAATTATCCAGGAAATTATGTATGTTAAGTTGAATATAAATTTTCTTATTACACTCATTATTTTCTGCTACTTCCTTAGTAGTTATTTTCGTTAAAAAATTATTAATTTTTGTGAGTATTGTCGAGTTTTTAATCAAGGCATGAGTAGATGACTCAGAATTAACACTCGATTTTTGCTTTATATACTCTGATAAATCTAAGTTGAGATAAATAGGTTTTTGCAGACTAATATTTTCATTTATATTATTAGATTGTCTCAGATTACGTTCTAAATTTTGTAAAATTAATAGTTCTTCTAATGCCTTATTAGTTTCTTTTTTTTCTCTACGAATCTTAATAGCCTTTATCGGAGATGTGATTTTGAAGTCAAAACGAGGTAAAACAGATGAACTACTGTCTAGATTATTCAAGACAAGGAGAATTTCTTTAGCTGACTGAAAGCGGGCATTTGGTTCTTCTACTAACATTTTTTCGATAATTTTGGCAAAATCATCGCTTATATTGACTTGAGAACGCCATTGCCAATTTAGTGATTCATCTAAGAGAGCATGTGGCATTTTTCCAGTTAAAAGAATCACTGTACAAACACCAAGTGCATAGATATCACTAGAAGGATAGGAATATCCTAAACGTAACTGCTCAGGTGGAGAATAACCAAACTTTCCAACTACTGAAATACGAATTGAGTTATAAAAGTTTAGAGAATCAGCAGACATAATCTGCGTGTAATTTTCTTTAACTGTGCCAAAATCAATCAACACAGGTTTAGATTGATTATGAGGTAGCATGATATTCTCTAGTGAAATATCTCTGTGAATTATTTTACGTTCGTGGAGATAGTCTAAAACTGGCAATACATCTGTCAGCCATGTTCTCACTTCTATTTCAGAAAAAGGCTGACCTGTCTGCACCAAGCGTTCTGAGAAAATTTCAGAATAAGTTTTGCCGTTAATATATTCCTGAACAATAAAGATTCGTTGGTTATCTGTAAACCAAGCTAAAAATTTGGGGACTTGAGGATGCTGAATCTGGTATAAAACTTTTGCTTCACGCTCGAATAAATCCTGGGATTTCCGTAGATTTTCTGCTTTTGACGCTGTTGGTACAAACTCTTTCAAAACACAAGGTTCATCAAATCGCTGATTGTCTAATGCTAGGTAAGTTCGTCCAAATCCTCCCTTACCAAGAAATTTCTGAATCTGATAACGGTTATTTATTAAAGTTCCTGACTCAATTTTTGTAATCATTTCTAATACCCGATTAATTTGGAGCAAACATTATTTTTTTATTTAATAGTGTTGCATCCTCAAAAATTATGCAGAAAACAGACATTTAGCGAATAAATAAAACTTTCCTCCTTCATGGGAAAACAAACGCTAAAGAACATATGTATCAAAAATATACTGCTAGTATGGCCATGTCAAGCAGTTAAATTGTCATAGATAATTTAGCTTTACTTTAGTTAGATGTAAATAGAAACCTTACGGTTAACGTCTCTAGAAATCAAGTTTTATTGGGATGCTCCCGTTTTATTTGACCTTATGAACTTTTGAATTTTTGTCTACAACTTATTAGGCAGCGCGTACATCATTTTTTAACTGACCATCTTCCATGTGAATGATGCGGTCAGCCATATCAAGGATGCGATTATCATGAGTAATTAAAAGAATGGAACAACCTTGATATCTGGCGCATTCTTTTAAAATTTCAACGACTGTATGAGTACTGTTTTTATCTAGCGATGCTGTTGGTTCGTCAGCAAGAATTAATTTAGGTTGAGTAACTAGCGCTCGTGCAAACGCCACACGTTGTTTTTGTCCTTCTGAAAGTTGCTCAGGATAATAATGAATGCGGTGATTCAAACCTACTATTTCCAACATTGCTTCTGCTCGGTTACACATTTCTTTACGAGACATATTTCGAGCCAATTCCATAGTCATTTGTACATTTTGACTAGCAGTTAGAAAAGGTACTAAATTATGTTTTTGGAAAATATATCCAGTTTGACGGCGTAGTTGTAATAGCTTCTGATTGCTAGCTCGATATATTTCCCTTCCCAAAACTTTCACGCTACCTTCTTGCACACTCCGTAAACCAGCCATTAGACTTAATAAAGTTGTTTTACCTGAGCCAGAAGGGCCAGTCAAAATTACAATTTCACCAGATTGAATTGACAAGCTAACATCAAATAAAACCTGTTTTCGTAACGAGCCTTTACCAAAGTAGTGGTTGAGATGCTGAACAGATATGATAGAACCTTGTGACATAATGATTACCTCAAAATTAGAGGATAGATAAATTTGTGGTGTAAATATTCCGAAAATGCTAAGGTTATTAATGATGGTATGACTTTAGCCAAAAAGTTCGGCTGGGTCAGCAGAACGAAGTTTATTCATCGCTAACATTCCTGCAAGAGAACACATAACAATTGTGAGCAACATGACTGTTACACCCCTAGTAATAGTCATAATCATTGGTAAACGGGTAGCCTCTTGAACAAAGTTATAGAGATACATGCAAACAGCAAATCCAGGGATATATCCAATCAATGACATTAAAATTGCTTGTTGTAAAACCACCTTTACCAAGTAAGAATTTGCGTATCCAATAGCTTTAAATGTTGCATAAATAAATAAGCTATCAGAAATTTGTGTGTATAGAATTTGATAAACAATAATGCCACCGAATACACAGCCAATCACAGTACCCATATTAAAAATAAATCCTATAGGTGTAGATTGTGCTAAAACGTCTTTCTCTAGTTTGATATAATTTTCTAGAGTCATTAATTTCACGTCTTGAGGTAAGTCTTTTGAGATTTTTTTGATTATACTTTCAGGGTCAACACCAGGTTTAACCTGAATAACTCCCATCTGAACTTTTTCTAATGGGTGGTTTAAAATCTCAGAGTAGTTTAAATCACTGGTGATGATTACACCATCAGCTGTCATCACCCCACCTCCTAGAGAAAATAATCCTCTCACTTTTATTTGGCGATTAGATACTTCTGTTATTACTTCTCCATGCTTTTCTAATTCTGCAACAATTGGGCCAAATTCAGGTCGAGAAAGTCTATCAAATAGTATAGTGTCAGCAGCTTTTATCAGTTCTTTCTGTTGATTTACTTCTGGCAAATTAAAAACAGGTTGATCGGGTGTAAAACCAGCAATAGCGATTGGTCTATTGACAAAAGTTTCAGGGTTTTTGAAATTTGTAACGGAAAAATAGAAAGGATTAACTGATGCGATGCCATCAACTGCTGAGATGTTATACAAATAGCGTCGTGGAAAGACTTTCATATCAAAAAAGCGTTCGGTATCGCGATGTAACAGTACTAAATCTGCTTGTATTTTTTTATGGAATACGACAGCATCTTCAAAAAGACCGTCTCGAAAACCCAATTGAATAAACATCAACATCACAGCAAAAGTAACGCCAGTAATTGTTACTACTAGTCGGGATTTGCGATGAATTAATTGTAACCAAGCAACTGGTGTTGTAGCGCTCATATTTTAGTATTTATCTATTAATTTAACTTAACTATTGATATCAGTTTCTAATTTGACATTGACTTGCAGATTAATAAACTTAGCGGCTTCGTCAGTATCATTGGGATTTAAGCGAACTTTTACTTCTGCAACTCTTGAATCTATATTGATGGCTGGGTCATTGTTGACAACATTTCTCTTACCTATTTGGACACCTATTGTTTCAACGGTTCCAGAAAATTTTCTAGGTAATGCAATACTCGATATCAAAGCTTTTTGACCTACTTTAATTTTGTTAATGTCAGTCTCGTAAATTTCTGCAACTACATACATAGTTTGAGTTTGAGCTAGATCGACTATTCCCTTTTCACTAATAGTTTCTCCCGGAAAAGTATTAACTTTTAAAATTTTTCCACCCATTGGGGTTTTCACGTAAGCTAAATCTAAGTTAGCTTTGGCTTCCAGAACAGCTGCTTTTGCTTTTTCCAACTCGCTTTGAGCAACCTGCACATCTACAGGACGAACTTCTTTTAACTCTTCCAAGCTAGCTTTAGCTTGTCTAATCTGATTGGGAAACGACGACAAAGTTTGGTTGAGAGAACTTTTACCTTCTTTGAATTGTGCTTGCAAAGTTTCTACTGCTAAAACTTTAGTATCTTTAGTGACCGCAGATATAGCTCCTTGGTCGTATAAAGATTGAAAGCGTGCATATTCCGTCTGGGCATTTCTCAACTGCGCTTGCAATCCAGCAATCTTAGCTTTTTGAATGTTAATATCTCCTTGAAACTGCGCTTCTAAATCTGCAATGCGTGCTTGTTGAGCGGCAATTTCTCCTTGTTTTGTAGTCCCCGCTTTAGCTTGCATCAGTTGCGCTTGAGCAACTCGAACACCTATTTGTGCTTTATTTAGGCTTGTTTGCAGTTGACTGACGTTATCAAGAACAGCAATTAATTGTCCGCGACGAACATTATCGCCTTCTTTTACCACAACCCGATCTAACCTAGCAGTTTGCAAAGCTGATGGACCAGATAAGTTAATGATTTTATCCTTTGTTTGGATACGTCCCAAAGCTGCAACTGTTGGATTTACAGGTTGTTGAACTGGAACTACTGGGGCAATATTACTCTGCTTCGTAGATTGCAAATTAAAATTTGAGCTAGTGGAAAAAATATAGGTTGGTACACCAACAGCCGCTAGTCCTACAGGAACTATTAAAGCTAGCCTCCACTTTTTAGATTTTGTATCAAAGTTTATTGGTTTGCGAAAAATGTCCATTGGAGGTCAACCTCATTTAATATTCGTGCAATTTTAGATGTTGAGATTTGTAATTCGTAAATATTCTTCAATTCCGAATCATCTCGCTCTGTATCTTGATAGGGGGTAAGCCAATTCTTTTATGCATTTGCTTGGGAACTGATAAATCAAAAAATATCCCAAATTGTCTTGTGGTATGGCTTTCCCCACCCAATATGGTTCAGTTAATAAAGTTAAGCTGGGGGAGCAAGAGTGTTAAGTGCTAAGTATAGATGGCATTATTTCGTTGAGCATAAACCCCTCGTATTTCTCATCTGGAGGGGATTTTATGACTTAAGGAAGTACAATTAAGTAGGTGGACATAATTAAATGTAAAACGTCAACCTGTGAAACCCTGTCAGTAATTGGGTTTTACCTTCTGCCCTCTGCCTCCTGCCTCCTGCCTTCTACTTAGCAACTTGGGTTAATAGCATCGGGCACAATCTTTTCTACCAGTCTCAACGATTTATACTGATAAGCAATAATTGTTACCAATACAGTTAGTATTCCCATGACAATAAACATCAAACCAATACCACGTCCTTGACCGACACCAATAATTTTTCCTATACTTCCTGCTAAAAGTCCGTTCGGAGTCATTAATGGCTCAAAGATTTTATCTGCCATTGGCCCTGCAACTGTGTAAGCAAAAGGCTGTGACGCGTTAGCGATCGCTCCGATTGTTGCAAAAACTCGACCTTGGAGACTGGAGGGTACTTTCTTTTGGAAAATAACTTGGGCTGAACTGTTAATAATTGGTAGACCAAAGAAAAATAGAAAAGCTATCAGTGCTAAGACTAAAACAGATTGATAAAATCCTGCACAGGTAATGCAGATTCCACCTAGCAGCATAAAAGTAAATATACTGAGAATTAAATGCTGCGGCGATTTTACTGTACTGACGAGAACGCTACTGACCAGCATTCCCACACCACCAGCGGTCATAATTGTACCTAAGTCTGTAGCTGAAGCAAAAGACAAGACTAGAGGTGTAATTAGCATCTGCACAATGCCGACAAGAAAATTGTTAACGGCAAAGAAAAGTAGCAGTGCAAACAGTCCTCTTCTTTTCACTAAATATACCAAGCCGTAGGATGCTTCCTTAAACCAAAGAGTTTTTTCGGCGCGATGTCTATCAATGTACTGTTTTGGGAACGGAACTAGTAACAGAGTACTCAGAGCAAAAATAAAGGTAGCAAAATCAATGAAGATAATGCCATCAATTTCGAGAAACAGCAGCAGTACACCTCCTAGCATTGGTGCAACCAACCGACCAGCTGCTTCCCCGATTTGCAGCATACCATTGGCACGCGCCAGTTTTTGTGGCGGGACAAGGAGAGTGGTAGCAGCTGTATAAGCTGGCCATTGAAAGGCACTAAAGCAGGAACTAATGGCAGCGCCTACGTATATGTGCCAAATGGCTAAATCATCTGTCGCTAACAAAATCGCAATTACCCCCGTAGAAATACCTGCTCCTAAGTCACTAAATATCATCATCCAACGGCGGGGAAATTGGTCTACCAGCGTGCCAGCTACAGGGGAAATCAGAATCATGGGCAAGCTGGTAAATAGTGAAATGAGGGCGAACTGTGTTACCGAACCAGTTCGCTGGTATACCCATACACCCAAGGCAAAGTTAGTTAACTGAGAGCCGATGAGGGAAATCATCTGTCCAAACCAGATGAGGGTAAAAATTTGCATTCCTGTATTTTTTGGATGTTGGCTCATTTCAATACTCCTTATTTACCTACATTTGCTTGCTCAATGCAGATTCCTAGCTGTTCTGCAACAGTTAGAATATGAGGTTGAGCCATCATCGTAATATGGTCGCCTGGAACAACGAGAATATCGATGTTTTGAGCGGAAAACTGTCCCCATCCCCAAGCGGGATCTTCGCGTAAATCAGTTAAAAGTGCAGCATCCTCCGCATTCACTTCGCTAGCTCGCAACAGAGTCAGGCGATTGGGATAAGCTTCTTGTGGTAAATATTTGATACTAGCTTGCAGATTTGCCTCGAAAACTTGCACCAAACCACGCACTTGCTTTGTATCAGTACCAGCAGGCAGTAAATCAACGGTGATTAATCGCTCTTTGAGATATTCCAATTGTTCGTCGAGTTCTAGCGGCTGGAGTATTTCATAGGATATATCTAGGTTTTTGCCTGCCCAGCGTTCGATGAGACGAGCAGTTTCGGTCAGTCTAGTTGCATCATCGACATCAATATATAAGGGTTTGTCGCTAGCAACCGGGGCCGGAGCGTCTAAAATCGCAACCAGAGCAACCTCATTTCCTGATTTGATTAACTGTTGAGCCATTTCATAGGCAACAATACCTCCAAAGGAGTGACCTCCAAGAAAATATGGCCCTTCAGGCTGAACGGTTTTTATCGCCTGGATATAATAAGCTGCCATATCCTCAACACAAATCAATGGTTCTGATTCCCCATTTAAACCAGGTGCTTGCAACCCATAAAATGTTTGGTTTTCCCCTAAATAACGAGCTAAATTATGTAGATAGAGGACATTGCCGCCACCCCCAGGTAAGCAGAAAAAAGGATACTTGGAATTACCTTTTTGAATTTCTACCAAGGCAGACCAAGATAATATTTCTGTTTCTAGGCGAAGAATATTAGCCAGTTTTTCAATTGTAGGATTTTGGAAAAGTGTCGCTAAAGACAAGTTTTTACCAAACTCTTGGTTAAGATGAGCCATTAAGCGTACAGCTAACAGCGAGTGACCGCCCAGATCGAAGAAATTATCCTTTACTCCCACAGGATGGACGTTGAGTAGATTTTCCCAAATATTAGCTAATTTCTGTTCTAAATCATTTTGTGGTGCTAAAAATTCGGTTTTGAGTGTACCGAGACGAGATGTATCGGGTTGCGGTAAAGCTTGTCGGTCTACCTTGGCATGAGCGGTTAGAGGTATTACCTCTAACATTAAAAAGGCAGAAGGTATCATGTATTCGGGTAACTTTTTCTGTAAAAATTGGCGCAGTTCGCTACTTGTTGGGGCTTGCTCTTGAGGAACAATATAACCTACTAAACGTTTGTCTCCAGGTTGGTCTTCCCTGGCAATAACCGTAACAGAATTTACTAAGGGATGTTGAGCCAGTAAAGACTCAATTTCTTCTAGTTCAATGCGGAAGCCGCGAATTTTAACTTGATGGTCAATGCGTCCGAGGTACTCTATATTACCATCAGGTAAATATCGCGCTAAATCCCCTGTTTTATATAGGCGAGAATTAGGTTCATCGCTGAAAGGATTGGGAATAAATCGCTGTTGTGTTAATTCTGGGCGATTGAGATAACCTCTAGCTACTCCTGCACCACCAATGTATAGTTCGCCGGGAACACCAATTGGTACAAGTTTTTGATTTTTATCAAGCAAGTAAAGTTGAGTATTTGCAATAGGACGACCAATTAAAATTGCACCTGATAAAGAAGTTTGCTCGCTAACTTCATAAACACAACAACCAACTACAGTTTCGGTTGGGCCGTATTCGTTAATTATTCTGGTATTTGGAGCATTATCGCGCCAAAATTTCAAGCTTTTACCCAATAATGCTTCACCACCGATGATTAATGCTCTCGTTTTCGTTACACCTTCGTGGTTAGGTAACATCTGATTGAGCATTTCTAGGTGAGCTGGAGTAATTTTAACCAAGCTATAGTTTTTATCAGACTGCAAAAGTGCTGACAATGCTTCAATTTCTTCCTTCTCAGGCAATAGTACTACTCTTTGTCCGACCAATAACGGTGAGAATAAGCTGGTAATCGTCGCGTCAAACCCTATGGAAGATTGTACTGGAGCGCCGTAACCTTGGGCGATCGCATACGCATTTGTAGACCAACTCAGGTAATTAACTAAACCTCTGTGAGGAATCATGGTTCCTTTAGGTTTTCCTGTAGAACCAGAGGTATAGATTATATAAGCTAAATTTTCCGGCGTGACTTCGCTTACAGGATTTTCAATGCTGAGTATGGCATTTTCTGGCAAATCTCGATCGAGACAAATTAAACGGGTGTTATGTTCAACAAACTTATCTACAAGTCTTTGTTGAGTTAACAGTATAGGAATTTGAGCATCTTCTAACATAAATCCCAGGCGTTCTTGGGGATATGTGGGATCGAATGGTATATATGCACCACCTGCTTTGAGGATACCAAGGATACCAATCAGCATATCTAAGGAACGTTCTACACAAATTCCTACCAATACTTCTGGTTTTACTCCCAACTTTTGTAGTTGATGCGCTAGCTGGTTGGACTTGGCGTTTAATTGTGCATAAGTGAGATGCTCGTTATTAAATTCAACTGCGATGTTATCGGGTGTGCGTTCTACTTGTTCTGCAAATAGTTGATGGATACATTTATCTTGTGAAAATTCCGTTTTTGTATTGTTAAAATCAATCAATAATTTTTGGCGATCGCTTTCACCAATCATATTTAAATCAATGATTGCTGCTTCTGGATTATGAGTGACACTTTCTATTAATGTCAGATATTGTCCAGCAATAGTTTTGATACTAGCCTCTGAAAATAAACTAGAATCATAATCAAAATTCAAAAATAAATTGTTTTGGCTGTAGCCACTGGAGAGCTTAATTTGATATTTCTCTATGTTAGCTGATTTTTTATATTCCGAAAAGGAAATATCAGCATTTACATAGCTCTGTGATTGTTTTGTAAAATCAAAACAGAAAGGAAAAAATGCACGAGAAGCAAATTTATCATTTGTAGCGGTCAGATGTTCCCAGTCAAAATACTCTTGCCATTGTTTGGCAAAACGAAAAGACTCAGAAACTTTTTCTATAAGTTCTGAGAATTTTAAAGTATTCTCTAAGTGCGAATGAGTGGGCAAATATTTAGTTAAAAGTCCTAAAACTTCTTTTAATTCATCATATTCGCGTCCATCGCCAGCAGTCCCAATCACAATATCAGACTGACCGCTTAACCGCCAAAGTAGTACTTGCCAACAAGCTAATAAAATTGTTTCAGTTGAAGTATGATAATTTTCTTGCAATATTTCCAGTTTTTCTACCGTATCTCGATTAACCTTCAAAAAGAGCGATTGAGGTACAAATACAATTTCTCCAGATGACTGATTGACATTTTTGCTTTCAAAGGGAATTCGCAAATTTAATACAGAAGAAATATCTTGCTGATGCCAATAAGTTCTTGCTGTCTCTGTCTCCTCAGACTCTAATAATTCATTTAGCCATTCAGAAATATCTGCATATTGCATCGCTTCATCTGATAGTTCTTCGCCGTGTAAACAAGCTGTATAAGAACGACCGATTTCACATATAAGATTATTGAGTGTTGTTATATCTGCATATAAAGCAGGCAAGCTGATAAACAGTATATGCTTATCTGGAGCTAATTTACTTAAGATAAAATGTAAACTTGCGGCTTGTTCAAAATCAAAAACTCGGAGGCTTTGATCTTGGAAAAGCGCATCAATTTTAGCTTGTTGTACTTGAGAAGTTAAACTACTCCAATCGTATTCTCCAAGTGAAATTGTGCTGCGATCGCCCTTGGCGGCTCTCTTCGGAGCATCGCTAATTGATTGTAATGGAATATTCATACCTGGTAAGGAATGAAAAGCAGTGCGAAATATTTCGTGGCGATCGCTGATATTTGCTAAAGCTAATTTAAGAATATCGGGGTTAAGATTACCGCCGATATTTATCGCAATTTGGGAACAGTAAGCTTGATAATTATCCTTTTGCTGCAACCATAAATGTTTTTGCTGAGGAGAAATGCGAATCAGATTGGTCATTTCAGCGTGCATAAAATTGAAATCCTTTTCAATTAATCAATACTGGCGATACAAGTTATGTAAATTGAACGAAGTCGCACCTGCATCAATGTTTTAATAGGGGTAGTCAAATCAATTTATGCTGTAAGTTGCCAGATTTTAAACAAAAACTCCCAAATACTTACCTAATAAGCATTTGGGAGGATAACATTAAAAACCCTCTGCGTACCTTTGCGCTAACCTCCGCGTACCTTTGCGTTGAAAAAAAGCAAAATAAAACTGCTTTAACAAGATTCTGCCATCGCAACTACAATTTTTCTTTTGCCGACGAATGGCATCCGTCCATGTGCTGCCAACATATTGTCCAGCATCAACACATCTCCTTCCTGCCAAGGATAAATAACTGCTTCTTGGCGATATATTTCCCGGATTTCATCTAAAACAGAGACTTCAATCGGAGAACCATCACCATAATAGGCATTGCGAGGAAATTCATCTTCTTTGAGTAATGCAGACAATGATTCGCGTACTTCTGCTTTCAAGCTGGAAATATGGAACAAATGAGCTTGGTTAAACCACACGATTTCACCTGTTTTAGGATGTTTGGCAACAGCTTGACAAACTTGGCTTGTTCTGAGGGTATTGTTACTTGTCCATTCAAAAGAGATACCCAACTTGCGGCAATAAGTTTCTACCTCAGATTTATTTGTGGTTTGAAAAACTTCTTGCCAAGGCAAATCTAAATCGCCATAATTTCGCACATACATAACTTTCTTTTCGATAAACCGTTCTTTGATAGACGGGTTGATGCGTTCAAAGATTTTACGGCTATCAGCGATTGGTGTTTCTCCACCAATTTCAGATGCTTTAACGCAGAAAAACCATATCTTCATGGGATAAATGGGAGAGTAAGCATTTTCGTTATGTAGGGGAATTGCTTCATCTGCGGGATATTCAGTTGAAGTGTAGATTTTATCGCTTACTTCTGTGCGTGGCGTTGAACGATAGGTGTAATCTAAGAGTTCTCCGGTTGAAGCCACCTGCACAAACCTTTGGAAATCTTCAACTGTATTGACGTGGAAATTTCGGAAGAGTATACCACCATTTTTCAGTAAATTAGTTTCAATCAGATCGCGGTTTTGCTGTGTCCAATTGATTAAATTGATTCCATCTACAGCAGGTGAAATAACTAACGGTAGAGGATTAGCTGAGTTGAGCAGTTTTATGTTGACTAATTTTTCAACTACTTTGCGTTTGCCGATTTGTAGCTTTTTGATGCTGTTTGTTGTTAGTTCTAAGTCGTTCATTTTGATTCGTGTTGGTTAATATATTTTTTTGTTTCACGCAGAGGATAAAAGACTATGCTTTGCTTCTCTGCATGAGGAACATTTACACTTGATTAGCAACACCAGAAACTTAAGCTGATTTACGCTTGAATTTGTTCAACTTATTAATTGCTGTTGCTGCCAGTTTTTGGTCTTTGATGAGTTGTTTTTGTTTGTCTGCTTGGACAAGTATTTCTGCTAATATTTTCAACTTAGCATCAGGCTGTTCAGTAATTTTGTTAGCAATAGTTGCAAAGTTGTCTAGAATGTCAGCAATAGTATCGTGAGTAAAGCGGTTGCCTTCATAGCTCAGTCCCACAGATAAATTTTCACCAGGCATAATTACTAACATCAAAGGATATTTTGTGCGTTCATAATTACTGATGTTGTCAATTTTTAAGCCGCTACTGGAATTTTGCAAAGCAGGATCTACCGGGTAATTATAAAATGCGACGTTAGTCTCAAACATTGGTGTGCCGCTAGCTATTTCACTTACCCGTTGAATTTCCACTAAGGGAGTATAAGAGTATTGCTCCCGTTCTACCTGCTGTATGTGTAAATTTTTCAGCCAAGGTAATATTTGAGAATCTTCTAATACTTGTATCCGTACTGGTAACGCATTGATAAACATGCCTACCATAGTTTCTACACCCACAAGAGATGGAGGACGACCGGATACAGTTGTGCCAAAGACTACATCTTTTTGACTGCTGTAATGGCTGAGTAACAGTGCCCAAATTCCTTGTACTACAGTGTTAAGAGTCAGTTGATGTTGTCTAGCTAGAGATTCCAGCGTAGTTGTTAATGCTTGTGGTAATTGAATATGCTGCTCGTGATAAGTTTGCTTTTGCTGGGAATTGTGAACAACAGACTTATCTGCAATTAGCAAAGTTGGGGCTGTAAAACCTTGAAGCGATCGCTTCCAAAATTCTTTGACTTGGGAAAGGTCTTGTTGTTGCAACCAAGTTATATAATCTCGGAAGGGACGGGGGGTTTTTAGATATAAATCATTACCCCGATTCGCAGCTTCATAGAATGCAAAAGCTTCTTGAACCACGATAGGTAAAGACCATCCATCTATCAACAAATGATGGAAAGTCCAGACAAATTCGTAAGTATCATCTGCTGTTTGGATGAGACTACAACGCATCAAGGGAGCTTGGTTAAGTTCAAAACCCCTGTTTCTATCTGTTTCCTGAAAAGCTGTAAGTTGTTCTTGTTGCTGGGTAGGCGATAGAGAACGCCAGTCATCAGTAGCAAAAGGTAGATTTACAGTTTTGCAAACGACTTGGTGCGGCTTGTCAAGATTATCCCAGACAAAGAAGGTACGCAAAGCCGGATGACGCTCAACTACTCGTTGCCAAGCTTGGGCAAAGGCTGTTGGATTAATATATCCGTGGAGAGTGCAGCTTAACTGTTCGCAATACACCCCAGACTCTGGGTCATACAGGCTATGAAAGAGAATACCTTGCTGCATCGGGGAAAGGGGATAAATCGACTCAATATTTTTCTTTTTGCTGGCTGTGTCACGGATTGCCATTTCTGCAATCAAATTGTCCAGATATTTCTGAGTTAACTCAGCTTCGGGAAAATCTGAAGGTGTATAACCACCAACATTAGCAGACTGACAGTGATTGATAATATCTGTTAGTGCATTGATGAAACCAGCAGCTAAAGCCTCAATAGTCGATTGTTGGTAAATGTTTTGGCTATAAGTCCAATTAAGTTGCAGCTTACCTGATGCTACTAAGGCGTTAACTTCTAGTAAGTGAGTGCGATCGCCTAATTTGCTTTGCTCTGCACCAGCAGATTCTTGGGTCAATTTCCACGATCCAGATTCCGATAATTGGTCAAATTGTCCCAAGTAGTTGAAACTAACTTGTGCTTGGGGTACAGTTGCGAGTTGATGGCGAATTGCTGAATTGGGGCTGAGATAGCGGAGAATCCCGTAGTTAATACCCCGTTTTTGGCAAGGGCGTAGTTGTTCTTTAATTGATTTTAAAGTTTTACCAGCATCGGCGATCGCTGCCAATTCTAATTTAATGGGGAAAAGGCAAGTAAACCACCCGACAGTGCGCGACAAATCGATGTCTGCAAACAGTTCTTCTCGTCCGTGACCTTCAACATCAACGAGTAGGGAAGATTCACCAGTCCATTGAGCAAAACTTTGTACCAAAGCAGTTAACAACACATCGTTAATTTGGGTGTTGTAAACAGCAGGAACTTCTTGCAGCAAAGCACGGGTTTGTTCTTCGTTGAGAGATACCGAAACTTGTGCGGATGAAACAACGGTATTAACTGCTTGAGTATAGTCTACAGGCAAAGAAGTAGAGCCGGATGACTGAGCCAACCAAAAGTCTATTTCGGCTGCGAGTGCTTCTGATTTGCTATATTCAACTAAGCGATGCGACCATTCTTTGAAGGAAGATGTTTTGGCTGGAAGTTGAATTGTTTCTCCCCGATTTAGTTGTTGATAAGTATTAAATAAGTCTTCTACCAAAATTCGCCACGAAACACCATCCACAGCTAAGTGATGCACAATTATCAGCAATCTAGCAGGTTGTTCGGCACCAAAGTTGAACAGGGCAGCTTGCATTAACTGTTGTGACAGATTTAAGCTAGCCTGTAGCCTGTTAGCAGTAGTTTCTAGGGCTGCTTGTTTTTCTTGTGAGGCGATCGCGCTTCGCCCTGTCGCAGACATCGCTGATAAATCTACACAAGTTAAAGTTACTATACCATCAGCATCAGCATTAGTTTGTAACCAGCTTTCCCCTTCTTGGATAAATCTCAAACGTAAAGCATCGTGGTGCAATAATAATTGCTGCAAGGCTTGTTCTAATATTTCTGGTTTCAGGTCTGCTGGTACTTCCAACAACACTGACTGATTAAAATGGGCTGGTTGAGGTAGATTTTGTGCAAAAAACCAATGCTGGATAGGTGTTAATGGTAAGGAACCTGTAACCAAACCTTGTTCTGCTTTGATGCTCTGTGTTGTGTTTGCCACAGCAGCCAACTCAGCTATTGTCTGATGCTGAAATAACTGCTTGATATTTAGTTGAATTCCGGCTTGGTTGGCTCTGGCAATAATTTGCAAGCTGAGGATAGAATCGCCACCAATTTCAAAGAAGTTATCGTGAATCCCAACTTGCTGTAATCTCAACACATCCGCCCATATCGCCGCTAACTTTTCTTCTTGTGGGGTACGTGGAGCTACAAAGTTGACTTCCAACTCAGGACGGGATTCTGGTGCAGGTAATGCCCGACGGTCTACTTTGCCGTTTGGTGTTAAAGGCAGAGTATCTAACATCACAAAAGCCGACGGTACCATGTACTCAGGTAGTCGTTCCTTTAGGAATCCTCGCAGGTCACTAATTGTTGGTACTTGGTCTGAATTAGGAACTGTGTAAGCAACTAAACGTTGACTGCCAGGGATATCTTCACGGACGATGATTGTATTTTGAATTACGCCTGGGTGTTGGCTGAGTAAAGCTTCAATTTCTCCTAATTCAATGCGAAAGCCGCGTAATTTAACTTGATGGTCGATACGTCCTAAGTACTCAATATTACCATCAGGTAAATAACGTGCCAAATCCCCAGTTTTATAGAGGCGTTTGGAATCAAAGGATTGGTCTTCTGTTTCCCCCCTGCTCCCCTGCTCCCCTGCTCCCCTGCCTCTTTGAAAGGGGTGAAGAATGAATTTTTGTTGTGTCAACTCAGGACGGTTGAGATAACCTCTGGCTAATCCAATGCCACCAATATGCAGTTCGCCAGGAACACCAACGGGTACAGGTTGCAAATTTCCATCGAGCAAATATATTTGTGTATTAGCAATTGGACGACCAATGGGGGGTTTGTTAGTGATGTTACCCCTGCATTCTGCAACTGTTGACCAGACAGTCGCTTCTGTTGGGCCGTAGGCATTGAAGAAACGCCGACCACAAGACCAACGTTCAACCAAGTCGGGAGGACAAGCTTCTCCGGCTACAGTAATATTCTGCAAAGCTGGGAGTTCTTCGGCAGGTAAGACCGCTAAAGCTGATGGTGGTAAAGTGATGTGGGTAATGCCGTAGTTTTGTAATAGTTCAATTAACGATGAACCGGGCAATAAAGATTCTTTTGTTCCCAGGTAAAGTCTAGCTCCCGTTCCCAGAGCCATCACAACTTCAAAAATAGAAGCGTCAAAACTAAAGGAGGCAAACTGGAGAATGCGACTATCAGTTTGGACGTTATAAATCTGAATTTGCGCTATTACTAAGTTACATAACCCAGTATGTGCCACCATCACGCCCTTGGGTTTACCCGTTGACCCAGAGGTATAAATTACATACGCTAAATCGGAAGCGGTAACTGCACTAACAGGATTAGAGCTGCTATTGTTGGCAATTTGGTTCCAGTCTGCATCCAGGCAAATTGTGACTGCTTGATGCTGTGGTAACTTCTCAACCAATCGCTGTTGTGTCAATAGCACTGGTAATTGAGCATCATCGAGCATAAAAGCCAAGCGATCGCTCGGATAATTAGGATCTAAAGGTACATAAGCACCACCTGCTTTGAGAATCCCTAATAACCCAACGATCATCTCTAGGGAACGTTCAACACAGATACCCACCAGGACATCTGGTTTTACACCTAAGTTTTGCAACTGGTGTGCTAATTGGTTGGCGCGATGATTCAACTCTCGGTAAGTAAGTTGCTGATTCTCAAAGACTACCGCCACTGCATCTGGTGTTTGTTCTACCCACTCTTCAAACAACTGATGAATACATTTACCTTGGGGATAATCAGTTTGGGTATCGTTCCACTCTACAAGTAGCTGGTGCTGCTCGCTAGCACTTAATAATGATAATTCCGCAATTTTTTGCTGAGGGTTAGCCACAACATTTTCCAGCAAAGTCTGGAAATGCCCTGCCATGCGGCTAATAGTCGTAGCATCAAATAAATCGCTATTGAATTCCCATTCTCCTAAAAGTCCTGACTCGGTTTCTTGCATTGATAAGGTGAGATCGAATTTCGCTGTGCGATTTTCGATTTTTAAAAGATTTAAGCTCAAGTTGGGTAATTCTAATTTACCCATCGGTGCATTCTGCATCGCAAATGCTACTTGGAATAAAGGCATGTGAGAAAGCGATCGCTCTGGTTGCAAAGCTTCAACTAATCTCTCTAAAGGCATATCTTGATGAGCATAGGCATCTAAAGCAACTTGTCGCACCCTTTGTAGTAATTCTGCAAAACTCGGATTTCCTTCTAAATTAGTCCGCAGTACTAAAGTATTGACAAATAAACCAATTAGTGAGTGTGTTTCCTGGCGATCGCGGTTAGCAATCGGGGAACCGATAACAATATCTGACTGGTTACTATAGCGGAACAGTAAAGTTACAAAAGCTGCCATCAGGGTCATAAACATAGTTGCCCCTGACTTTTGACACAGGATATTTAATTGTTTTGTAAGATTTTGGTTGAGTTCAAAATGTAAAGTTTGACCTTGAAAGGTTTGAACTGGAGGACGCGGACGGTCTGTAGGTAATTCTAATATTGGTGGGATACCAGCTAACTGCTGCCGCCAGTAGTTGAGTTGATTTTCTAATACCTCACCTTGCAACCATTGCCTTTGCCAATGAGCAAAATCAGCATATTGGATGGCTAATTCTGGTAGTGGAGAAGGTTGATTTTGAGAAAAAGCTGTGTATAAACTGGAAAACTCTTGAATAAATACCCCCATCGACCAGCCATCAGAAACAATATGGTGCATCGTTACTAGCAATACATAAGATTCTGATGCCAAATGTAGTAATGTCACTCGCAACAAACAATCTTTTGTCAGGTCAAAAGGTTGTAGTTGCTCCTCAATTGCCAAACGTTCTACCTCGGCAAACTGTTCTTCTGCTGGCAATGTTTGTAAGTCAATTACTGGAACAGCTATTGTTAAACAAGGTGTAATTATCTGGACAGCATTTCCATCAATTGTTTTAAAGTTAGTGCGAAGGATTGCATGACGTTGAATGATTTTTGCGATGATTTTTTCGAGGAGATATACTTGCAAATTACCAGTAATTTCTACCGCAGCAGCCATATTATATGCAGCGCTATTACCCTCCATTTGGTCGAGAAACCAAAGTCTTTGTTGAGGAAAAGATAAAGGGATTAATTTATCAGTGCTAACAGATTCAATTCGTGGAACTTTAGGTTTATTGTTGATTGTAGAAGATTGCTGTGCCAACAATTTTTGCAGCACAAGTTCGCGTTTTTGAGGCGATAGATGTTCTAAACGCTTTAGTAAATCACTCATAAATTTATTGCTTTTATTTAAAAAGATAACTTTAGTAAAGTTACACAAGTAAGTGGCTAGTGTAGGTCAAAACTTCTATAGGGCAAGCTCAATAAATTTATGCAGTCACTTCTTTACATATCTTGTTTTGGCATTGCCGATCTTGGGCGTATGAGCGAGAAGTTAAGCTCGTATGCTAGTTGTAAAGCGGCTTTGAGAAGATGTCTGGCAGAAAAACTGAACCCTCGCTGCTTTATTGAAAAGTCGGGGTTGCATAATAGAGGGAGGAATTGAGGTGCCATACTGTGAATTTTCCATACTGCGGCTGTACTGAGATTAGGAAAAATGGCTGGCGGCGAGGTAAACAGAATTACATATGTACTAATTGCGACGTGCGTTCCGCCCCGCTTCTCTACGAGACGCTACGCGAACGCTAACGCCAATTCATTGATGTCTACAGCCCACCAAAAGGATACTCAGATGAGAAAAAAATAGAATGCTTAAAAGCATACGTTAATGGTGCTAGCTTTAGAGCAATTGAACGTCAGACAGGGGTTGATCGCACGACTATAATTAACTGGGTAAAACAAATTAGCGAAAACTTACCGGAGGCACCGCCAACGGATAAAATACCATCCGTTAGGGAATTAGATAAACTGGAAACTTTTGTGCGGTCAAAAAAACAAAATTTGCATATGGACGGCGTTATACTTAAACTCGCATTCATAATTTGATTTAAAATATTTCTAAAAAAGAAAAACTTATAAAAACTAAAGCTTTAGAAAACTTAGAGTAGCGATTGCAAATGTACCTGTTTCAGTGTCAAATTAGCGATCGCCCCTCAATTAAAATAAAACTATGAAAATCCCTGAATTATTACTTGATTCCATGCTTCCCTGCACAAAGATGGCCTGCACCAACGAACTGACACGGCTCAAAGCAGTGTATCAGTTTCAGGGTTTGGATGCTGTACCCAATCGGGCATTAGATGACTTAACAGCACTGGCAGCCGATCTGTGCCAAACTCCAATGGCACTGGTGAGTTTTATCGGAGCCGATCGCCAGTTGGTTAAGTCTAAGGTGGGAATCACATTAACAGAAATTCGCCGAGACCTCGCATTTTGTAACTACACCATTCGCCAGTCAGATGTATTTGTAATTCCAGATACCTTGGCCGATCCCCGCTTTGCCACCAATCCCTTCGTTATAAATGCTCCCAATATCCGGTTTTATGCCGGAGTGCCCCTGGTAATAACTGGCGGTTGTGTCTTGGGTACACTCTGCGTCATGGACATTGAACCGCGCGATCTGAGTCAGAAACAACAAAAAGGATTGCAGACACTCAGCCACCAAGTGGTAGCGCAATTGGAGCTAAAGCGCAACACCACGAAGCTGCGTCAAACGATCCCGGAAATCAAACAACTAAAACAGCAATTGATTACTCAGGAATTAGTTGGTCAACAAGATTCAATTCTGTTTAATCTGGCAAATCAAATCCGTAATTCTCTGGATCTGGACACGATTTTACAAACGGCAGTGAATGAGATTCATAGTCTGTTGCAAGTCGATCGCTGTGACTTTGTGTGGTGTCTGCCCAACAAAGATCGGTTCAACTTTATGGTGACTCACGAAGCGACTAACCCAGAGATTCAGATGGCGTTGGGGGAACTTTCCCTTGGCCCAGGCTCCGTTCTGGCAGAAACTATCTTAAATCTAGATATGCTAAGGATTGAGGATGTTTCTACTACCTCAGAGGCACTCACCCCGGAGGATCGCACCCTGCTGCATCAACTGGCAGTAACCTCGGTGCTGTTGCTGCCACTGAGAACCCATTCTAGTCAATTGGGTGCTATTATTTGCCATCACTGTCGCGGTTCGCGCCAATGGACTGATAGCGAAGTCCGGTTACTCAAAGCTGTCACCGATCAAGTAGCGATCGCTCTCGATCAGGCAGAACTGCTTGCCCAAACACGAGCAACCGCCTTTGCCGCTCAAACTCAAGCCACCTATCTAGGAAACGCCCTGAGCCAGTTGCAGCAAACCCAAATGCAACTGGTACAGCAAGAGAAGATGTCGAGCCTGGGACAATTGGTGGCCGGAGTTGCCCACGAAATCAACAACCCGGTTAACTTTATTAACGGTAATATTACTTATGCAACCAACTATGTTCGGGATTTGCTGGAACTATTGCATCTTTATCAAGCAACCTATCCCAATGGAACTGATGCTATTCAGGAAAAGATAGAGTCCATCGATCTTGATTTCTTGATGCAAGATTTGCCTAATCTATTGTCATCGATGCAAATGGGTGGAGAACGAATTCGGCAAATTGTCCTATCTCTGCGGAACTTCTCGCGTCTGGATGAAGCAGAGATGAAACCTGTGGATATCCATGAAGGGATTGACAACACGTTGTTAATTTTGAAGAGTCGGTTGAAATTAACTAGTGCCAAGTTTGAGATTCAAGTGATTAAAGCATACGACAATTTACCGCCTGTTGATTGTTATGCGGGGCAATTGAATCAAGTATTTATGAATCTTTTGGGTAACGCGATCGATGCCTTAGATGAAACGCCTAATCCGATCGTTACCATTCAAACAGAACTCATTAGTAGAGAAAAATCGGGTAATTCCGATCTATCCCAATTTTCGCACGCAGATAGTGTAGTGATTCGGATTCGAGATAACGGTTCTGGCATGACAGAAACAACCCAGCAAAAACTGTTCAATCCATTCTTCACCACCAAACCCATCGGCAAGGGAACCGGGCTGGGACTGTCCATCAGCTATCAAATTGTGGTTGAAAAACATGGCGGCATTTTGAAATGCTCCTCAGAACTTGGGAAAGGCAGCGAGTTCTTGATTCAAATTCCGGTTGAGCCTCTGGTTAAAAGTACTTAAAGTATGTATAAAATTATCAACATATCAATTGTTCAAGTCTTCCTTTGGGAATGCTAGGCTAAATGCCAACGATGATTGACTCATCGACTTGTAAAGTATGTCAAATGGTACGACAAGCTCACCGATTGTTCTCGCGCTTGATGATAGCCCTGTGATTCATCAAATGATTAAACGAGCGTTAGAACCGGACTATCAAGTAATAACAGCCGCTAACGCGGTTGATGCCCTGTCGATCATTTATCATCAACGAATTTCAGTCTTGCTATTGGATGTGCAGATGCCGGATGTAAACGGGTTGGAGTTTTGCCGCACGGTGCGGAGCCTGCCCCAGTTTCAGCATTTGCCCGTGATTATGGTGACTTCTCAAGATTCCCCCTTCGACCGGGTGAAGGGTCATCTGGCGGGTGCAACAGAATATCTGATCAAACCTTTTGATGCTGAACAATTGCGAGAAGCTGTACGAAAATTTATTGGCTCCTGATCTGCTGCTTGTTCATCAGACTTCGGCGCGATCGCGGTAACTGAGCAGTTCGACAGGCTCACTGTAACACTTGTCGAAGTTCAGTCGAACGCTGCCCACCCCACAATAGTTATATCAATCTTAGATATGCAAACTAGATGTGGTTTAGCTTAACAGTGTGCGATGAGTAAAACATTAGCGCAGAATGAGGATTTGCTAAGATTGGCACAGCCAGTTTTCTATCCTGACAGCCTTGCGGCGGCGATCGCGGAGATTTCTACCCATGACTCAAACTGCACCCAACGTCCCCAAGTTGATGACAATGGAGGAATACCTTGCCTATGACGATGGTACTGACACGCGCTATGAGCTTGTAGATGGAGAGTTAGTAGAAGTGCCGACTGAATCCCCAGAAAACTGCAAGCTTGCCAAACTTCTGATGTTGGAATTAGCAAAATACATTTCGATTGTGCTGATCAACCTCAAAGATATGGAAATTGTGGTGAGTGGCAAACGAGCAAAGGTGCGCTTACCCGATCTGACCATACTGAGTGAGGAAGGATACGCAACGCTGGCAGGACAACGCAGCAACACAATTACCCAAGATATGCCACCGCCAATCTTGGTGGTTGAGGTGGTTTCACCTGGACAAGACAACCGCGACCGAGACTATCGTTACAAACGCACAGAATATGCGGCGCGAGGGATTGCGGAATACTGGATCGTTGACCCTGAAAGGCAACAAATGACGCTGTGCTTATGGGTGAACGGGCAATATGAAGACACGATTTATATGGGTGATACCCCTCTGGCATCGACAGTTATTCCTGGTTTCAAGCTGAGTGCTGCTCAGATTTTGGCATTTGGACAAAATTAGTAAACCATTGGTGCAGAATTAGATTTGCTAAAATTGGCACAGCCAGTTTTCTATCCTGACAGCCTTACGGCAGCGATCGCGGAGATTCCTAACCATGACTCAAATTGCACTCAATGTCCCAAAGTTGATGACAATGGAGGAATACCTTGCCTATGACGACGGGACTGACACGCGCTATGAGCTTGTAGATGGAGAGTTAGTGGAAATGCCAACTGAAAGCCAGGGCAATTTAGACATTGCTAAATATCTGTTATTTGAGTTGGCAAAATATTTTCCAATTGCATTAATTGCTGTGGGAACAGAGGTTGAAGTAACTGGGCGACGGGCAAAGTGTCGATTGCCAGATATCCTCGTTCATACAGAAGAATCACGAACTGCCTTGGCAGGAGCAAAGCGGGCAACCCTAACACGGGATATGCCGCCACCTGCGATCGTAATTGAAGTGGTGTCACCCGGACAGCAGAATCGCGATCGAGACTACCGTTACAAACGCACAGAATATGCGGCACGAGGGATTGCAGAATACTGGATTATTGACCCGGAAATACAGCAAGTGACGCTGTGCTTATGGGTGAACGGGCAATATGAAGACACGATTTATATGGGCGACACCCCTCTGGCATCGACAGTTATTCCTAGTTTTAAGCTGAGTGCTGCTCAGATTTTGGCATTTGGACATGGATAGCATTGATGGGTTATGGCTACACCTAACCCAGCCTATAACTGGAAATTCGATTCAATAGCATGGGAGCAATTTCGCCGATCGCCAAAATATGTTGGGCGGCTCCCAGAGCGATCGCTTCTTTGGGCATCCCGAAGACAACGCAGGTTTGTTCATCTTGGGCAATGGTAGTGCCTCCGGCTTGAGCGATCGCTTGTAATCCATCTGCACCATCCCGTCCCATGCCAGTCAGCAAAATACCAACCGCCGATCGCGGGTAACAGGTGGCAACGGCTTGAAACAAAGCTGTGACGGAGGGACGATGCCCGGAAACGGCAGGGGTGCTGATGGTGATAAATCGCCCTTGAGTGTCGAGTTGTAAGTGTTGTCGTTCGGGAGCGAAGTAGACAGTACCCGGTTTGGGAAATTCTCCCGGTTGGGCGATCGTCACCCGCAGGAAACATTCTGCTGCTAGCCAATCTACCAGTCCTTGCAGAAATCCTTCGCTGATATGTTGGACGCACAGAATGGGTACGGGAAAGTTTGCAGGCAGTTGTTTTAGGATCGCGTACAATGCCTGGGGGCCGCCTGTGGAGGCTCCGATCGCCACGACTTTCGGCAGGGACGGGGAATTACGAATCGGGAATTGCGAGTTACTGGCAGGTTTTGAGTTGAATGGTTCTGGCTTACTTTTAGGGCTAACAGGATACTTTCTGGGTTCTACCGTCGCACGGGAAGTGTGGCGAGTAAAGACTGTAACCCCTGCCAGAACTTTGATCCGGTTGATTAATTCGTGCTTGACTTGTTCATAGTCTGAAAGTGAGTCAATGCTGGGTTTGGGAAAAACATCCAAAGCACCTGCTTGCAACAGTTTAAAAACATTGCGGGAATCTTCTTGGGTGTTGACGGAGGTGCTGATTACCAGAATGGGACGGGGATAGTCTGCCATAATCCGGCGGGTTAGTTCCAGTCCATCCATTTTGGGCATGTGTAAATCGGTGCAGATTACCTGGGGCTGTGCGGCTGGAATTCGCTCCAATGCTTCCACACCATTGGGAGCAGTTCCCACCACATTCACTTCCGGGGAACTCGCCAGAATTCGCTTGAGGATGGTTAAGGCGACGAGCGAATCCTCCACCAGAAAGACGCGAATCGGGGCAGAGTTTTTCATGAATTGACATTAAGTTGAGATTTTATAGCAGGAGGCAGAAGGCAGTTCTTGCTGGAGGCAGAAGGTAAAACTATTACTATTCCTAGCATTCACATTTTCAAAATGTCCTAACTTATGTGACTACGGCTATACGAGAAAATTATTCTTCATTCATCTGAAAACCTCTACACTAACCGTTTGAGGGCTGACAGCAAGGCTTCTTGATTAAAGCTGCCTTTGATAATGTAGGCATTGGCTCCGGCTTCGGCACCCCGACGTTTATCTTCATCGCTGGCAAGGGAAGTAACCAGGATAATTGGAAGTTCGCTATATTCTTGATATTGGCGGATTTTAGCAGTTAACCCCAAGCCATCGAGATTTGGCATTTGCACATCGCTAACAACAGCATCAACAGTGTGCGATCGCAGCTTGTTCAATCCATCCAAACCATCCACAGCAGTAATCACTTGATAGCCTGCGGTTTCTAAAATCCGCTTTTCTTGCGTGCGTGTGGCAATAGAATCTTCGACTAATAGGACGGTTGGTTTTGTGGGCGCAAGTTGACGAGTTTGGGTAGAAGAAATGGACTGCGATCGCGATCGGGCTGACTTCACCAAATCCTGGGGATTCAGCACCATACACACATCTCCAGTGCCTAAAATTGTTGCCCCGGAAACATTGCGGACTCGTTTAAGTAAATGACTTTGAGGTTTAATCAATACATCTTGCTCATCGACTAAGGCATCCACCACTACACCCAGTTGTGCTTGCCCAACCTGAAGAATAATACAGGAAAGTGCTGTTTCTTGAGTTAACCCAGATGGCATCGGGGGCAGTTCTAATAGATCGGCCAACTGCACAATCGAAATGGGTTGACTATCCCGAATTATTGTGTCCCGTCCCTCCAAGGGAAAAATCTCTTCTGACTTGATTAAGCAAGCGGTTTGGACAAACTCCACTGGAATGGCATAGGGCATTTGGTTCACTTGCACAATCAAGACATGGGCGGTTGCTAAGGTGATACCGAGATTGACGCGCAGCGTACATCCCAGTCCGGGAACCGATTCTACCTGAATCGTACCTTTCAATTTCTCGACATTGGTTTGCACCACATCCAGCCCCACACCCCGCCCTGATACTTCTGTCACTAGGGGGGCTGTTGAAAATCCCGGTGCGAAGATCAACGCCTGGATCTGGCTGGGAGTCATTGCTGCTGATTCTTCCTCACCGCAAATGCCCCGTTTCACCGCTATTTGTTTGATTCTATCCAGGTCAAGCCCCCGCCCATCATCACTGATTTCCAGCACAATGTTAGTGGGAGTCTGGTAAGCTTTGAGCCGAATCGTTGCCGTTGTTGGTTTTCCTAGCCGTTCCCGTTCCTGTGGTGGCTCAATCCCGTGATCGATCGCATTCCGCAGGATGTGCATTAGCGGATCTTTCATTTCTTCCAACAGGCGTTTGTCGGCAAGGGTGTCTTTGCCTTCTGCGATCAACTCCACCAATTTTCCCTGCTGCTGTGCCAGATCGCGCACCATCCGAGGAAAGAGGTTGAAAATCGTTGCAAAGGGCAGCAATCGCAGGGTACGAATCCCTTCTTCTAAATCGCTACTGAGTTGTTCCAGTCGGGTTGTGTCTTCCGAAAGGGAACTTTGCAAGGTTTTCACCAAATGACCCAATTGCTCTAATCGTTTTTCCGAGTGATGATGAAAAGTTTCTAGACGTTGCAGGGCGACATCACCTTGTTGCTCTCGGCTGAACGCAAACCGATTAGTGAATAAATCTCGATTCCATTCTTCCCACAAATTAGCGATCGCCTCAATTTCTCCCAAGCGATGAGCAATCCGAATTTTGGTGACAGTTAACTCCCCTGCTTGCGTCATCAATGTATCCAGGTGGCGAGTACCAACGCGGATGGTTTCGATGCGGTAGCTATTGGTGGGGGTGTGGGGATTTTGGACTTCGGCTTCGCTCAGTCGAACGATTTTGGATACTTCGACTTCGCTCAGTACAAGTTTTGGATTTTGGATTGCTGCGTTTTCCTTTGGCTCTTGACTTGTATTTAAAGTATTGGTTTTTACTGTATTTATGACTTCAATACTGTTGACTTCTGGTTCCTGAATTGGATTATCTTCTCTTTTTCCCGGCTGCGCTCCCATCAATTCGGCCAGAACAGAAAAGGTATCAACCCTGGCAGGTTCTCCGGTGACGGCTTCATGAACGAGTTTGCGGATAGCGGCGATCGCATGAGCGAGGCGTTCATAGGGTGAGTCTGTTGTACGATTGCCCAACGAAGATGCAGGGTTTTCTTGTTGCTTGAGTTGAGTCAAAACATGCTCAATTTGATGTGCCAGAGTGCCTATATCTTTGATTCCCAGCATATTGGCATCGCCTTTGAGGGAATGCGCCTCTCGCATCAAAGCTTCCAGGACAGCCAGATCGTCGGGATGGTTTTCCAAATGCAGCAATCCATCATCCAGGTTTTGCAGGTGTTCTTCGCTGGCTACTTTGAAAACGTCTCTCAGTTCTTCATCATCGATCATCATAGTTTTAAGTAGTTAGAGGTTGAGCCAATACGGTTCGGATAAGCATTTTTCACAATCGAGTGTGGTCTAGGGAATGGGGTTGCGAGTAAAGGATGTATTCAAAAACTTTCCCCTTTTCCCCTTTAACCGATCTATATTGGGGGTTGAGCGACTAAATGGTTGCCTTGAGTGCTTGCGCTGACTCGTTTAGTTGTTGAGTACCAGAGCGGATCTGGCTAATGCCACTGGCAGTTTCACGCGCAGCAATATTCAGGTCATTCATGGCAGAGACAATTTGCTGAATGGCGATCGCTTGCTGGTTGATATTGAGTGAAATCTGTTGACTGTTGATGACAATGTTATTCACTGCACCTTCTACACCTGCAAAGGATTCTGAGGTTTCCTGGGCAATTCGCGTCCCTTCTTCCACAGTTTTAGTGCCTTCATGGGTGACAACGACAGTGATGCTGATGGCAGATTGAATGTCCCCTACCAAGGTGCTAATCTTTTCGGTTGATTTTTTGCTCTGGTCTGCTAATTTGCGAATTTCAGCAGCGACAACGGCAAAGCCTTTACCATGCTCCCCTGCCCGGACTGCTTCTACAGCCGCATTTAACGCCAGCATATTAGTCTGACTTGCCAACTCGCCCACCAAACCAGAGATACTGCCAATCTGCTTGGTTTGTTCATTTAAACGTGTGATATGCTCTGCAATAGCTGCGACTTTCTGCTGTAGGGTTTCCATACCCTTGAGGGTACGTTTTACAGCATCAGCACCGTTACCGGCAAGAGTCAACGCCTGCCGTGCGCCTGCTACCGCCGAATCTGCCTGTTCGGCTGACTGCTGCGATGAGGCTCCCAATTCATCGATAGTGATAGTGGTTTGATTGACAGAACTTGCCTGCCGAGTCGCAGTCCGTTCTTGCTGCTCAACCGCAGCGGCGATTTCATTGGTAGAAGCAGCCATTGTTTGAACAATTTGAGCAATTTTGCCTGTTAACGGTTTAGCAATTTTGTTGCTCAGAAAAAATCCTAGTAAGATTGCCCCCAGAGGCCCAGCAATAATACCAGTAACCACCCAACCTGTGGTCAAGCGGGTATCGTCACTGGCGGCTTTATTTGCATCTTCAGCAGTATCCTGATTAATTTTGATCAGTTGCAACAATGAGTTAGTTGCAGCCGCAAAGGAAACATCATTTTTGACAACAGCGTTTTGTCTGAGTTTTGTCAGGCGATCGGCAGCAGCGATCGCCACCTTCATTTCTGGAGAATTTTCTCGCTTCTGGCTGGTCAATTCCAGCTGTTTGGCAGTGGGGTTTACAACACCTAAGCGGGCAAAATCCTGGTAAGCCTGAAGATAGGCAGCATGGTCTTGCTTCCACGCCTGCCACTGTTGCTTAAACGTCTGATAGAGTTTGTCCTCGTCGGGACTGCGGGGCGTGGCTTCATATTCCTCAAGTCCTGCGTCAATCTGCTTCCAGGCTGCCTGCATTCGATTTAACTCAGACTGTTTGGCTGTTGCGGGTAGTTCGGGGTTGAGAATTGCTCGCTCTGCCGACTGGATCTGGGTCTGCCCTTCATTAACTCTCCACAATCCGTCGATGCTGGGGAGGCTGTTATTACTGAGGGTGTCGATATGGCTGCTTAATTGATGAGTACCCCGCCAGCCGAAAAACCCTACAACCATGACGATACCGCCCATCAGCAAAAACGAACCCATCAATCGTCCATGCAGAGACATATTTTTTAACATACTTGTAACTCCAATATGTTTTTACACAACGGCTTTTAGTTCTTGGGCGGCATCATTCAGGCGTTGGGTGCCGGCTTTAATTTGACTAATACCAGAGGCGGTTTCTCTGGCGGCGATATTAAGCGAGTTCATGGCATCTACCACCTGTTGCACTGCGATCGCCTGTTGATTGGAAGTGAGGGAAATTTGTTGACCATTTATCGCGATCGTTTTGATGGCATCCACAATCTTTTCTACGGTTTTCGTGCCTTCACCAGTCACCATGACCGTGGAATTGGTCGATTTTTGAATGTCTAAAACTAGTACATTAATTTTTTCAGCCGATCGCTTACTCTGGTCTGCCAGTTTGCGAATTTCGGCAGCAACTACTGCAAAGCCTTTGCCATGTTCCCCGGCTCGCACCGCTTCCACTGCCGCGTTCAGCGCCAGCATATTAGTTTGACTTGCCAAGTCACTAACCAGAGTGGAGATCGTGCCGATTTGATTAGTTTGTTCGCTTAGATGGAGAATTTGGGCGGCAATGTCGCCTACTTTCTCGCGTAGACTCGATTGGCTGAACTCACCCTCTTGAGTGCGACCGTCTACCAGCAACAACACCTGCCGCGCTCCGGTGGCTGAGGCTTCTGCTTGTTCGGCAGACTGGCGCGAGGAAGCCGCCAATTCATTCATTGTGGTGGTGGTTTGGTTAACAGAACTAGCTTGTTGCATGGTAGTGCGTTCTTGCTGCTCGATTGTTGTAGCAATTTCGGTTGTAGAAGCGGCGATCGCGCTGGCAGAGGCATTCATCTGGCGGGCAGCGCGGCTAATGACCCAAATGCCAATCAAAACAGATACCACTAGGGAGAGTCCACTAGCTAACATCACCGTAAACTTGAGGGCATTAAGCGCCTCTTGCTGCTCTTTCGCAGTGGTTGCAAAAGTCCGATCTTCTCGCTCCTGCGTTTGTTCAATCATGTCTACGACATCCTGAACCAGAGTGCGGGCATTCCCCTTGCTCCAGGTTTCAATGGCTTCTTTGACTTTGCCCTGATTCACCTTTTCAATCAGGATCTCTTCAAAAACAAGCTGTTTATTCACCAGTTCTTCCAGTTTGGTTAAAGATTGTCGCTCCTGTTCCGATCTGGCAAGTGCAATCAGTTTTGCTAAAAAGTCCCTGGAGTTCTTTTGAGTCTCTTGGTAGTTCTCAAGCGATTGCTGAGTTTTTTCTAACAAATAGCCCCGGGTTGACTTAGAACTACTTTGCACACTAACAAGCAAATCATCAATTGTTGAATTAATCTCATAAGAAGACAGTAAATTTTCTGACCGTTGGTTCACCGTGTTGATATTGATGACCGTCGCTCCGGCAGAAATTAACAATGCCAGCACGGGAACGGCATACCCGCCAATAATCCAGTATCTTAGTCTCCAGTTTCGTTTGCTTTCCATCTTATTGTTATCTTTTGTGAGTGAATGAATTTAAGGATTTCCAGATATTGCCATCACACAATTTTGGATTTTAGATTTTAGATTGACCTCATAAAGCTACGGTGTACACACAAGTCTCTCGACCTGCACCTTTGTTGCATCGACCCGCACCTTTGTTACATCGACCTACATCTTTATTGCATCGACCTACATCTTTATTGCATCGACCTACATCTTTATTGCATCAACCCGCACCTTTGTTACATCAACCTGCACCTTTGTTGCATCGTTACGCAGTAACTTTAAAAAACTAGTAGGCTTCACAGCAAGAGGAAGAGGTCATTCTGCTCCCCTGCTCCCCTGCTCCCCTGCTCCCCTGCTCCCCTGCTCCCCTGCTC